>JBDTPK010000326.1:0-4139 GCA_039932735.1 Nitrospirota bacterium | reverse complement strand
TCATTTGCCTTGTCGGAGTCGCGGCCGTTACGCCTGGAGCATTTACCTTCTATCGTCTCCATATCCAGCAGAATAATTCGTAGCGACTCCGTCCCGGACAACTCCTGGTCAGTCTCAAATGCCTTCGATCATCTGGCAAATTTCGACTCAGCCTTCCCCCTCGTAAAAGAAATCCGCAGCACGCATCGAGATTCCTGAGCGCACAATTAAAAATAGGTTCCATTCACGCGGCACATGTCGGCAGCGAGCCAGGTCTTGAAACCGAAGCCAAGTTTCAGGGAAGTGAGTTCCTTGGGCTCGTGGGCACCTGGCAGGTCAGCACTCGATGTGATTTGTCTGCCTGAATGTGAGAAGCCGATAACCCACCGGATTCACGGCGAGTCCCTGTCCTATTATAGCGTGCAGAACTTCTCCGGATAGGCTGAGATTGGAGCGGACAGATCACTGCGACCAAGGAGATAGACGGCACCACGGCAGAAAAATATTTCGCAACGATCTGTTTGACCGCCGATACGAGTTGCCACACCCCCTTGCTACCTCGTGGTTTGACACTACCGCTGAATGCGCAGGGTAGGGCCGGTTGCCAGCCATTTGGCCGGACCCATTGCAGCCATATGGGGCAGGTGTGAGACATACCAGAACACGACGTCTTGTTCCTGTACACCCTGATTATCTTCGTCATACCCGAGTTGGCCACGAGCCCCAAAGCTCCAGGGAACATCCTCACTCACGTTCGCCCGGCGAATCGCTACATCGTGGTCAGCAAATCGATCCCGTTCACCATCATCGATTAGGGGGGCATACCCATGGCCGGGCAGGATCAAGACTCCGTGTCCGTTCAACTGATCGCGAACAAACCACGTTCTGTGAGTCTCAGAAATTTTCACATCATTCCGTTCATTGGTATACTTGCGCCAGCCTGGACCCCAGCCACTATCTGGTCCTCCGTCGTCACGGACGAATACCTGATCCATGCCGTTTCCGTTGATGTCGAAGTCAAATCGCCAGTAGGGATGATGCACATGGTTGGTATTACAAGAAAGCCCCCGGCTTTGGACGACCGGTCGGAGTTCGCCGTCCTCTGACAGATGCCAGGACTGATAGATATGATATTCACCGATGCGGGCATACACGCCAAGCTCCAGCCATTTCACGTTATCCTGAGTCGTGCTTTCGACACAGACCTTCTGATTGCCGCAATTCACGATCGGCACAAGATCCTGCCAACGTAAACGATCCTGGAACGGACCGCAACGTCCGCTTTCGGCACGCGAGCCAAACCAGGTAAATGGATTCCACCAGACCATCTCCTTGACATATTTCACGCGGATGACAGGCATGCTGGCCTTCGTGAGAACCAGCTCGTCCGCATAAGTCACGTCTCGAAGAGCCAGGCCGGTGTTATCTCGAACCTCCCAATCGAAACTCCAGCCTCCCCAATTGATATGTTCCGACTGGGTTTCCGCGAACAAAGGCACAGCGAATATCAAGGCAAACAGAACGATCAACCCACTCAACACGACTCGTTTCATCTCTCTCTTCCTCTCACGAGCGAGGCGGTTCCTCTCCGGCATCGAGAACCGTATCCTCCGTCAAATCGACCACGGCCCAGTATTTGGGATCGCCGGACTGTCCTTGCGAAAACGTAATCCAAATAATGCGATGTCCGTATCCAGGATCGTTCCTGAAGAAGCCCCGATCTGGTTGCATCAACAGTCCATGACCTTCGAGAGGCTGCACCTTCCCGGCAAGACGAGGATCTGCTTTCGCCAATTCGATCCCCCGTTGCACATCCTGCAGACCTTCCGGCGGCAGATAGCCTTCGAGGCGGGCTGCACTGAACACACTCGCCTCCTTCATACGCACTTCCACGGCAACGTTGCTGCTGTAGCTGTAATACACGAGCCGTACGAGCTGGACGGTATTACGACAACAGCCGAACGAAACCTTGCCCACAGGGGGTAACCGGTCAGCGTCGATAAACCCCCAGCGACTGCCCAGGAGTGTGGCAACACGGGCATCGCCTTCAGCTGCCTTCCGTAGAGTCGCGATGTCGTCAGCGGTGAGGACCGCAGAAGAACTTTGAGACCGCCTCACGGACGCATCAAGGGCGGTGCCTGCCATTTTAGGTTTCATGTGGCCGACAGCATCTTCGTCGGTAAATGCGAGAACGTGAGGGGTCAAGATCTGGCTTGGAAGTGGGGTCTTCGGGTTGGCAGTGTGCGGATCCTCTGGCCCAAATGGACCGCGGGACCTCGCATCAAGACTGCAACCACAGCCGATGCCGATCAGGGTGCACAGAAGAACGGTCCGCCAATTCGCTCGGTGTCTCACAGCCTCACACCGCCAGCTTCCCGGCGATCCCAATGGCAAGTTTAGAAATTTGAGCGGCAGCCTTGATGACGGCAGCCCGTTTTTTTCTTGAAGCCGCATCAAGAACCGCCTGTTTCATGAGGCCTTTATAGGTTGAGATCTCGTCCCTGCTAAAGGGGACAATCTGCCCGATGGTCTCATTGTTGAAGGTGTTCGCTAACTGCACGTAGAGATTGGAAATCTCGGCGGCATAGATGCCGCGTCTGAGGGGATCGTTCTTGTAGGTTTCGAACTTTTTTCGCAAAGTGGCGATTGCTTCTAGGAGCGCCTTCTGGCGAACCTTCGTTTCATCCTGCCTCCCAACCACAAATTCTACGGCGCCCAACTGGTCGACCAACACCTTGGCTTCGCCACGAGCACGATCCACGCGGCCGGCCAACTCGGTAATCTCCTGAGTTGCGCCCTCAGCGGTTTCCATCAGCTGTTTGATGAGCGTGTCATTGTCCTGCAAAAAACTGACGACACCTTGAATACCAAAATTCATGGTAACCTCCCCTATTGCCCGTCGTCTTTCTTCAGTTTGTCCAGAAGGTTAACCAAGTCGTCCGTGAAAGTATGAGCACGGTCCAGACCTCTCACGCGTAGGATGCGCGCACCCACCACTTCCTCCAAAGCATCATTGACAGTCCGTGAATGGTCCAAGATCTCCATGATGCGGCCGGAATGCCCAGGGGCTTGACCGATCAAGGCAGCCACGAACTCCGGGTCGATGGAGCCTAGAGCCGTCTTGTTGGCAAAGGTCTTCATCTGAGCATGGAGCGCCCCGGTGCGTTTCCAGGAGTCGTTCAGCGCATTGGCCGTATCGCGTAACCCGCAGTAGTCTTCTTCGAATTGATTCCACACCGCCTGTTCCATTCCAAATTCAGCCATGTAGATCTGGCCAACCAAATAGGCAGTCGCAAAGGCGGCCTCACCCTTCTTTGTGGTGATATTGCGGAAGGACGCGAGGACTGATTGATGCTTGGCTTCCTGCATCTGCAACGACTTGAAACTTTCGTGCAAGGAGCTGCGGGCCTGTTCCAAAAATTTAATGCGCCCTTCAGTTTCTTTCTGGAACAGATCAATGTTCGTCTGCGCCGCATCGATCTTGGTGCCTTCTACTTGAATGAGATCGCGTGCCGCGCCGCTGTGAATCGAGTGACAACCCACGGCGCTCACGAAGATGAGGCCCATACACAGGATTGAGAGTCGTCGTGCGATCACACCGGTCTCCTTACACCTGACATCAGCCCATATTACCGACGTATCGCTCGCAACGAGTCCGCAAACGACTGTACGTCGCCTTGGGGCAGAGTGACATCGATATCCAAGTACTGTTTGATCACACCATTGATGCGGCGGAGCGCCTCGACATTGGTTCGGTACTGGTCGAACGCCGTGAGGTCTAACGTGGATGACGCCTGTGAATCCTTTGCGACGAGTTGCTCAATTCGCGCGATGAGTTCAGGAAGTTTTTGCACGAGATTGGTCATGTCCCCTGTGCCCGCAAGAAACACCGTCTGCCCAGTGTGATCTTTTCGCTCGGGCAGTTGTTTGAGTCGTATGTCGTTGATGGCGGTGATGACTTCAGGGCCAAGCAGATCGGCATCGTCCTTGGTCAAATCGGCATCAGGAACACCGGTCACTTTGGGGTTGGTGGTGGCCCATTGCAGCGCCAAATTCAGTTTCAGACGAGTCTGAACATAGCGGTACCACAGTTGATGTCGGGCAGTCACATTGCTGACCAGCTCCCGATATTGCTGCATCAACCGCTCGTTCTCGGCATA
>JBDTPK010000325.1:0-4156 GCA_039932735.1 Nitrospirota bacterium | reverse complement strand
TCCTACGATCTCGGACCCAGCACCTCTTTGAGCACGACAGCCAGATCGCGGAGCGCACGAGAGCCGTCGCCGACGAAGGCCGAGCCATGCATCGTGGCCAAGATCTTCGGCTGCAGAGCCGCCAGGCGCTCAAGTGTCGGATCCGTAAGCGTGGAATAGGGCATGTAGTTGGCCAGCGGGCCCTGCTGACATTCGACCAGCGCCTGCCGGCACCGGTCGATCACATCCGCCTGCGTGGATGCCTCGACATCGCCGGCCTGGTGAAAGAGGTCCGAACACAAGAGGGTCCGTTGTGTCTCCTCGAACAACAGGCCCGCCTCCCAGCAATGGGGCACATGCGGCGTATGGAGAAACCGGAAACGATATGTGCCGGTAGTCAGCACCTCCCCGTCCTTCATCCCCAAAGCAGGCCGCGTCGCCATGCAATCATCGACGCTCACCAGCTTGCCCACCAGACTGCAGACAGCCGTAGACTGCGGGGCCAGAGCTTGCCACTCCGGCAACGAACCGCACTCGTCGGATTCGAAATGGCTGAACCCGATCCATCTCACCGTCCGGGGATCGAGCACCGTCGCCACGGCGTCACGCACCGAAGCAAACATGCCACGCGGGCCGGTGTGGAATAGCAACGGTTCGGCATCCCGCACCAGAAATTGATTGAACTGCAAATTGAAATCCGGCACGAAGGTCGAGATCCGAAACAGGTCCGGCGCGATCTCTGAAACAGTGGGCATAGCAGCCTCCAAGGATGGAAGAAAAGAGCCGTAGGCTACCGCCGGTACTCCGATGTGTCAACGAGCACATCCTGGCAGAATTGGCCAGAGCCACTGCTACCTCAGGCTGAGCGGAGAACCGGTAGAAGGCGGGCCGATAGAGGCAGGAATACATCGATCATGACAGGGGTAGCCGACTGGCAAGGTGAGGTCTTACGATTAAGTAGACTGGCCATTTTTCTTGCCTAGTCTCAGTTGAGATATCAATCCAACACTTGCCTGATTCTCGACATGCATCGATCTGCGCTCTTGCCGGTTAGTTCATGTTGCCATATCCGAAGCACGTACCATCCACGCTTTTTCAAAGTGCGTGTCACCAACCGGTCACGATCCTTGTTGCGGAGCAGCTTCTTTTCCCAGAATGCGCGGTTAGTCGCAGGTTGGGACGCGTGTTTCTGGCATCCATGCCAAAAACATCCATCTGCAAATATTGCAACCCGATGCTTTCGAAACACAAAATCCGGATTGCCGAACAACTTGGGGTGGCGGCGCCAACCGATGATGCGATGTTGCCGGAGAAGCTTTGCTAGCGCCAGCTCGGTCTTAAGGTTTCCTCGCGCTCGGATACGAGACATTATGTGTGAGCGTTTCGCCTTGGGGTATATGTCAGCCATTTTCAGGAACTAGCTTCAATACAAGAATTAGGACGAAAAGAACGTGCTAGCCGGGGACTGAGGGGCCGGTGTGGAAGTAGGTTTCTTAAGCCAACTCAATTGCACATGCGACTACTCTTTCGAAAACGCGATTCTTGCCCACTCGGCCTCGTTGAGGCCAACGCGCGAAAGTTGCTGGCCAATCATATTAGCGATACGTTGCGCATGACTTGGCTTCAGCTGCGAAACCCATTCGAATTCTGTGTCCCCCGATCTGAAGACGAACTTCCCATCGGCAGCTTTTGTTGACCTTACAACATTCTTCTCTTGATCTGGAACAAATCTTGTAAACCGCATATATCGTGACGGCTTACCAGGGTCAAAGACAAGCCCGAGCCACTTGCCATCATGACACTGAACAATTACCGGATGCCCGTTCCCCGATTTTGTCAGACTCCAGAAAGGGAAATTCGTTTCAGCTTTTAGCCGAAGTGAGTCGCATGGCGGCATGATACATACACTGTATTCCCCCGACCTGGGATTCAATACGATGGAACCAAACCCCAGATCCCTATGGTCTGGTTTATATTGAGTTCGAATAGCTAGTAGTGCCGCGAATCTATGGTGTGCGTCTCCATCGTTCATCGAACACATGCATGCTAAGTCTTCTACAGGCAGCTTATCTGGCTGAGTGCCATCGCCTGAATCAGACTTCTTTTTTCCATTGAGCCGTTTTGTTAACTTTGGGTTGTCTTTACTCCAAAACTCCTTTAGTACTTCATCAAGCGGTCGTCCCCCGACCTTCCAACCACTGGAATGTGGCTTCACTTGAATAACTGAACAAGCTTTCTCAATAAACTGTGTTGCATCCTCAGGCGAATAATAAGCATCTTCAATCACAGCCTTAAACTCATCTCCTAGTAACTCAGGCAATTGATCGAATGCTTCCTCGCTATCACGAATCAACGCCCTGTGGAGAAGGAATTGTGCATCGAGGTCACCACGGAATTTGTCTAGGATACGAGCAGAGCTATGACGGACTGCGGCCATTCCAAGAAGTGCACACGACGGCAAGATACCCTGGTTCATTTCCGAGAATTCTCGCAACATTCGGCTGGGTAAGTCTTTTTCCGAAACCGTAAAAGATTCCTCTTCCTCAACTCGCTTAGTTCCGCCAGCCTTTCCTAAAACCACCACCCTCGAAGACCCAGCTTCAAGACGGAACGGACATTCGATTGGATTGACTTCCATTCCAGCGCTCTCCAGATGCTGGAAAAGCGAATTAGCTATTGTGTGCAGGCTAGGAGTATTTGTGTAAATAGCGATAAGCCTGACATGATGCGGTGCCACTTGGTTACCGTTGCGTATAAGATTTTCAATCAGCGCCTTCGGCTTGGTTCCCTGCACCTTATCTTGATGAAAATCCCAGTCAAGAATCACAAGATCAGCCGTTTGACAGAGCTTGAAAATGGTCGAACTCTCACCAATTGGAAATTCTATCTCTGGCTCATAAAGGGCACAGACAATCCCATATTCTGCAAAACTGCCGACTAGGTCTTTCGTCCGAAAGCCTTGCTTTGGCTGGTCATCAGACTCTGGCTCTTCGACCGCTGAGCCATGTTTCTCCGATAAAGAATTCTCGGCCTCATCAGTTAGCATTACTTTCTTGGGCTGGCGGGCCTCGGCATCTCCAGTAGCAGGGTTTGCCGTGATCTGATTATAGATATTGTCATCAATGAACACAGCGCTCTGCAGATACTTAGTGGCCGCCTGCAAAGAAAAGTCAGCGATCGAATTGAGCGTCATGGTATCAATCTCAGGGTTGAAGCTGTGATTCTGAACGCCACATTAAACCCGGAAGGCGGAGTATCAAGTATGATGTCCATCCCTTCCTTCTTGAGGGCTTTGCTGGCAATGAAGAGACCAAGCCCTCTTCCACCAGGCTTGCGCGTAAACCCTCGCTCAAACAGTCCCGCAGCATCGCGATAGGGAACCTGTGGGCCATTATTCGCCACTATAAAAGCACCCTCCTCCGCCTCGAACACAATTTTTCTTGGGCCAGAAATCGTCTTGAGCCAATAGATCGCATTGTCGACCAAGTTAATGAATACAGGATAGATAGCGGAAGGGTAACACTCCACCGTTGCAGCCATAAAAGATTCAGTGCACGCTACTTCTACGGCGTGCCGCTCCAAGCGATTGGAAAACAAGTCAAGCACATAACCGTGGATGGCCTTGCCAGTAATTCGCGAAGCTTTTCTGTGCAAACGACGTTGGAGTGGAGTGAATAATCCCAAGTGCCCATCAAGATGTTCAAAGTTAGAACGGATAGAGTCGTAGAGCGGACGAATCGCCTTGCTCCCACGAGATATAAATCCAAGTTCTTGGATATTGCTTCTAACATTACGGATCGCTGCACCAAACTCATGATTGATGATTGCCACGGCCAAACCCAACTGCACCATCTCAAAATCTTCATCAGCTTGCTCTTCGAGTGCCATCATCCGTTCATCCATCGCTGCCATGGTCTCAGCCGATTCAGCCCCACCGGAAGCTTTCAAGTTTTCAGCCAAAGAGGCGAGCATGTCTCGTGCAGCTTCGAGTGAAACGCGGTGCCTCTGCTCAATTTCCAGCAACTGTTCTTCCCATTGCTGGCGTTGTCTTTCAATAGCAGCCTCATCAAGCTGATCCAGGTTGATCCTGCCTAAATCCGTCTCGATCTGCCGATATGCGTTGTCAAAGTCTTGGACTGCACGCTGTGTGACATCAAAGACCGCATTTCGTGTATCA
>JBDTPK010000324.1:0-4160 GCA_039932735.1 Nitrospirota bacterium | reverse complement strand
GATGGATTGATCCACATTTCCGACATGTCGTGGACGAAACATATCAAGCATCCCTCTGAACTTTTTAAGAAGGGGCAGAAGGTCGAGGCCGTGGTGTTGCGGATCGACAAGGAAAAGGAGCGGCTGTCGCTCGGGTATAAGCAGCTCAAGAGTGATCCCTGGAACGACGAGATTCCGAGCCTGTACGTGGTCGGGGATGTGGCCGTCGGGAAGGTCAGCAAGGTCGCCGACTTCGGTATCTTCGTCGAATTGGACGGGGGAGTTGAAGGACTGATTCACATCAGCGAGGCTGGTCTCGACCCGCAGGCCAAGCTTGAAGAAAAATTCAAGCTGCAGGATGAAGTGACGGCCAAGATCATCAAGGTTGATCGTGAAGAACGGAAGATCGCCCTCAGTCTGCGCGACCATCAAATGGATTCCGATCGCCGAACGGTCGATGAATACCATGCCACGCAAGGTGCGTTGGACCAAAGCCTGGGCCGCGCGGTGAAGCAGAGCCGGAAGCGAGAGCAAGCCGAGGACGATAAGTAGGTCCATTGCGTTCGATTTCAGTGTGAGCCGGGGGGCCTTTGTGTCTCCCGGCGCTGTGAGTGCACAGAGCCATGAGTGAAGAAACAGCAGAGAAACCAGCCAAACGAGGGATCGTGCGCCGAGCGCTCTGGGCGATCGGCATCGGACTGGGTCTGCTCTTTCTGGTGAACCTGTTTTTCCCTGACCTCGACTTTTCGATGGAGGACCGGGTTGGATTGATTCGTATTGAAGGGGTCATTGTGGATGCGCAATCCACGATCGGCGAATTGAAGCGTTTTGCCGAGAACCCCTACGTGAAAGCGATCGTTCTGCGAATCGACAGCCCTGGCGGCGGGGTTGTCCCGTCGCAAGAAATCCATGATGCGGTCCAGCGGGTTCGCAACAAGAGTAACAAGACGGTGATTACCTCAATGGGTACGGTGGCAGCGTCAGGAGGGTACTATATTGCGGTGGCGACCGATCGGATCATGGCCAATTCCGGGACGTTGACGGGGTCCATCGGGGTCATCATGGAGATGGCAAACGTCGAAGGACTACTCAAGAAGATCGGGGTTGAAGGTGTCGTGATCAAAAGTGGAAAATTCAAAGATGTGGGATCGCCGCTGCGGAAGATGAGCGATGAAGAACACGCGTTGCTCCAATCCGTCATGGACGATGTTCACAATCAGTTTATCGAAGCGGTGGCGGAAGGGCGCGGGCTCGACCTTGCGGTTGTGCGGGCCTTGGCGGACGGTCGAATTTTCACGGGACGTCAGGCGAAAGCGTCAAAGCTTGTGGATGAGCTCGGTGATCTCGCAGCAGCCATTCAGCTTGCGGCGGATGTGGCCGGCATCGAAGGTGAACCGAACGTCATTGAGCCGCGCCGACGATTTTCATTCAGAGAGTTAATCGAATCGCGACTGTCCGGGCTCTTCCTCAAGTTGGATTTTTACTCCGGAGTTGGACTCAAGTATCTCATGGTGTTCTAGCAGAATGCTGAAAAAGTCCAGCATCGTTCCCGCATCGGGCAGAGGGTCAACGAGGTTTTTCAGAAAGCTGGAAGCACTGGAGGGACTCTTCCGTTCGCCAAGACCTATTGCAAGGGCGAACGGCCCCACGAAGTGCGATCCATAACTCCTCGCCGCTTCGCTCGCTGCGACCTTGCTGGATAGTCTTTTTGAGCATCCTGCTAACAGGGTCGGGTTAGCGTAGAGGTCGATTCATCATCACAAAAGGGGAGTCCGATATGACGAAGGCCCAAATCATCGAACGCGTGTCCGAACAGATCACGACCTTGACGAAGCGGCAGGCGGAAGTGGTCGTCAATACAATTTTCGACTGCGTGCGTGATTCATTGAAAAACGGCGATAAGACGGAGATTCGAGGGTTCGGCAGTTTTCGACTGCGGGCTCGTCGGATGAAAGAAGGGAGGAATCCTAAAACCGGCGCGACCGTGGCGGTCCCTGCCAAGAAGGTCCCGTTTTTCAAGGCCGGCAAGGAATTGAAGGAACTTCTGAACCAGTCATAGTAGGATGCTCATCATGAACACACCAGATTCTCATGATGCGGTCGGGATCGATATCCGTTGGACGGACGAGGCATCCAAACGTCTCGAACGGGCGCCGCTATTTTTGCGCGGCATGGTTCGTCGTCTGGCTGAGAAAAAGGCTCGGGAACTTGGCTGCACGGAGATTACAGGGGACCTTCTGGATCAATTCAAGAATCAAATGATGGGCGGCGAGTCCGACATGGCGGACGCGGCGGAGTCCATGGCACAAGGCCGTCTTCCCTGGACTGCCGCCGCCAAGGGCCGGCTAGAGACGGTTCCTGAATTCATGCGCCACATGATCAAGCAAATTACCGAAGAGATCGCTAAGGAACGAGGCCATCTTGAGGTGAATGTCGAGCTCTTCGAAAAAGTGGAAGCTCTGGGTGATATCCGTGAAGCCTCAAGTCCTCCATTGGAGTGGAGCGAAGGAGCGTTGGCCCAGCTTCAGGACAAATTGAAACAGTCGCCCCCAATCGCCGTCGAATTTGTCACCGACATGCTCAAGCGGGACACCGAAGATTTGGCAAGAGAACAAGGCATGACACGGATCGACGAGTCCACACTGCTCCAATTGTGGGACGTACCTCAGAAGCGAGTGACCTGGACCGATAACGCATGGAAGCGGCTGCAAACGTCTCCTGATTTTGTACGTAGCGGAATACGTAAGGCCGCTGAGCGCAGGGCACGGAAGCTCGGGCTCACGGAGGTTGACTCGGAACATCTGACGACTTTCCGGAATCAGGCCATGATGAAAGCCGTCAAACGGATTCGCTCATTTGGCTACAACGAGCTGACATTTGAAGCGTTCGATACGGCGATGGAGAAGACCAAGCGGTTGCAGGGAAATGAGCAGGCAGAAAAGCGCCTCCAGGAAATTCGCGAGCATTTTGCCGATCCGGACCTCAAGAAACCTGAAGGTGGGACCTTGGGTGCCGATTTGATGGACCGCTTTCGTCGCTATCTCAAGGGAGAGGGTACGCTCTAGCTGCAGAATGCTGAATAAGTCCACCAGCTTCGTTCCCTGCCTTTGCCGAAGCGGCTTCGAGCAGACAGGTCGCGTCGTTCAGGCCCTCACGAACCGAAAGGATACGCCTCGCTTCTTCGCTCGCTGCAGCCTTGCTGGATGGACTTTTTGAGCATCCTGCAAGTGAAGATTCTTCTTCCGGCTAGATAGTTTTTCCCACTAGGAGCCCGTCCGAGTCATCCCGCATGTGTGACTGGACAGGTCCATGGCCATATGGTTTCTAGAGCGCATGAGCAACGCCTTTACACCGTGGCACGTCGATCGGCGGCTGCGGTTGCCGCCCTCGGTGCAGGAGCTGGTGCCGGCGGGGCAGCTGGCCCACTTCGTCCGGGACACCGTCCGGGACTCACGGGCCCTGTCAGCTAGCGTGGCGACCTACCCAGAGAACCGCGGGTTTCCGCCGTATGATCCCACCCTGATGACCGCGCCGCTGCTGGAGGCCTACGGCCAATGGCTCTCTGCCTCGCGGCGGCTCGCCCAGCCGCTCACGCGTGGCCGCCCCCGCCCGTACCCCTCCGACGTCCCTCAGACCGCTCCTCGCGCAATTGTACGGACCCCGAGCGCCGGATCATGAAGCCCTCAGCTGGCTTCGTGCCGGGATACCACGCGCCAGCCGCCGGGGATACCTCCGGTCAGATTCTCGTCGCCCCGCAGGGGACCACTGCGCCCCACGCCCAGCAGCCACTCAAGGCGAACACCGGCCAACCGGCGCGCGCAGTAGCGGCCGATGCCGGCCCCTGCTCGGAAGCCACCCTCCGGGAACGGAGGCGGCGGCATATCCATGGCTATGTGACCACCGGTTGGCACTACCACGGACATGCCGCGGCGGCAGGAATCCACGCCCCACGCGGGACTCGCACACGGGCCAGGCAGGTCACGCGCCGACGCGGCGGCTCTCGGAGTCGCTCCCGACGGTGCAAACAGACGGGAACGCCCGGCTTCGGGCAGAGCAACCAGGCCCGAGGGTGTCGGCACATGCGGGTGCGCGGACTCGACCCTGTCGCGCAGGAGGGGAGCCTGGTGTGTCTGGCCCACAACGTCTTGAAGCGGGCGAACGCTCGCGCCTGAGAGGGGCAG
>JBDTPK010000323.1:0-4174 GCA_039932735.1 Nitrospirota bacterium | reverse complement strand
CTAACAGGATGCTGAAAAAGTCCACCAGCGGCGTTCTCGCGTCGCTCAGAGGCTCACCGTACTGAAGCGTACGCCTCGTATCTTCGATCGCTGCGGCCTTGCTGGACAGCCTTTTTGAGCATCCTGAGATTATTCTGGCTTCAGCACCATACGGAAAATTCCAGCCATGTTTTTGGCACCAACTGAGTTTTCCCGCAGCCTGCTAAGGCCCGAGGCACTCTGGGGCAACTCGGTCTCGGGATTGAGGCTGATAGCCGGCGACTGATTGCTCGCTCAGCGTAGGCTACGCACGAAGGAGGGACTGAGGCTTCCGCGCGCGACTTCCGCAACCGGCCCCTTCATGGTGAGACGGAAGTCCGTGGCAACGTCAATGTTGAGACTACCTCCCGGCATCTTCACCGTCACAGGGCTTTTCACTAACCCGAGCTGGACCGCCGCGCTTGCAGCAGCGCAGGAGGAGGACCCGGAAGCCTGGGTCTCGCCGGCCCCGCGCTCCCAGATCAGGATGAAGAGGGCTTTTGGGCCGGTGGGTACCGCAAGTTGCACGTTCGTTCGCTTCGGGAACAGCGCATGGTTCTCTAGTGCCGGCCCTAACTTCAGGAGATCCTCACGCGACCAAGACTGGCCGGCCGGTTTGAAGACAACGCAATGGGGATTGCCGACACTCACCCCGGTGAACGTGAGGAATTGGCCTGCGGCCTCGATGGGCTGCTCGATCAGTTCGCTGGCCGTAAGGGTGCAGGGAAGTGAAGCCGGCTGAAACGTGGCCTGGCCCATTTCAACGGTCACGACGCTCGCATCCCCATGCCGGTCGACATGCAGATCTATTGTAACTAGCCCACCTTTGGTCTCAACGGTGAAGTGTGTCTTTTTCGTCTTGCCGGTCGCATGAAGATAGCGGGCAAAGATGCGCAGGCCATTGCCAGATTTTTCCGCCTCGCTGCCGTCAGGGTTGAAGATTCTCAGGCCGAAGTCGGCTTTCCTTGACGGGACGAGCGCAAGGATTCCATCGCTGCCAAGGCCCCAGTTACGATCGCAGATGGCTTTGATCCTTGACGGGGTGAGCGCGAACGACAGTTCTTTGGGGTCCATCACCACATAGTCATTGCCTAGCCCATGTCCACGAAAGAACCCGTTCTTCATGTCCAACTCCTTGAGTAGAAAGGAAAACAGGGAGAGATACCTAGCATGAACGGTGGGGGGAGGGGAAGAGGAACGTAAGGGGTGGTTCAGACGATCTTGACGCCGGGCGGGCGTTCGATGAGTTCGACCTCATACCCATCTGGGGCATCGATGAAAATGAAGCGGCTGCCGGAAGAGGATGTGGTCGGTCCGTCCGTAATTCGGATTTGCCTGGCGATGAGTTGTTCAATAGTGTCGTCAAGGCTTTCGACTTGGAAGGCCAGATGGACGAGGTCTTCCTGCACGGTCACCGGGCCACTTGACGGGAAGCTGCAGAGTTCAATGAGTTCCTCGCTGTTGGGCACCTTGAGAAACGCCAAGTGCGAACCACGCGGCGAAACCTTCCGTTCCAGCACTTCCAGTCCAAGGACGTTGGTGTAGAAGCTGATCGTCTGCTCCATGTCGCTGACACGCATTCTAGTATGGAGAAGCTTGGTGACTTTCATGGTAGGTCTCAGGATAAGAGCGTACAGCAGATAGCGTCTGGTTTACGACAAGGCTCATCTGGCTGGGCCACTGGTCTTGCGCAACAGAATCTCGGACGACCCTGGAATTAAAAAGTTCGGCATAGGGCCGATCTCCTGGTAACCCTGCTTCTTATAAAAGTGCCGAGCTTGTTCGTTGAAATCTGACACACAGGCAAAAAGGTTCTTGGTCCTTCCAAGCACAATGGATTCTATGTGTTTGAGCAGCGTTCCCCCTAGCCCCTTGCCTTTAGCCCAGTCCGCCACCCCAAGCAATTCCAAATAGTCGCCGAGCAAGAATTTCTGACGAACGACCGCAATGCCGGCGACTTTCCCGCTGTGGTCCACGACATAGCTGTCACGTCCCTGGGGGAGCGGTGTGAAATAGCTGTCCCAATCTTTGGCTTGGTAGTTCAGGCGTTTCCACGGATCGGAGTCTGCGAGCAATTCGATGACGGCAGCTCGATCTTCCGGCGTCATGGACCGCACGATCGGGTCGGTCATGGAGCTACCTGGCTACAGATGAGGAGATCGCTCACGGTCATGGGAATGAGGTGCCGTTCCGGCAAGAGATGTTGATGGAGGTCTTGCACGATCTCGCGCGTATGTTGCCCCTTTCCATTGGCATGCATCACGATGACGCTACCCTTCCGGACAAACCGTTTCAGTCGGCCCTCGATTTGGTTCGCCGTGAGCGTGGGGTCGGGATCGCCGGACACGACATTCCACAGAATAAACTGGAGACCGAGGGCGCGGGCCACGTTGACGGTGTCGTCGTTGAACTCCCCATAGGGAGGGCGAAACATGTTCGCGTTGTGACTGTATTTGGTTTTGAGTAGACGAACCGGTCCGAGCATTTCTTGTTCCTGCTCCTGCGCCGATTGAAACGGCATATGGGCATGGACTTCCCCATGGGTGCCGACTTCGAAGAAGGGAACCTGGAGGAGCGCCTTCACGTGCCTATCGTGTTTCGTGATCCATTTCCCGGACATGAAGAAGGTGGCTGGGATTTTCTGCTCGACTAAATAGTCGATCAGTGCCTGATCGTAACCCGCGCCTTGCCGCACTGGGCAGAGATCGAACGTCAACGCGACTCCAGGACAAGAGGGAGGGCCCGACTTCACGACCTGCGCCTGCGTGAAGGTAGGTATGGCTGGCACAAGCAGCATGGCGAGGCCTAGGAAGAGTATCCGTGGCAAGTAGCGAGATCGCATAGCGGCTAGTATACCCGATCCCCAAGGCAAAGCCGAGTTGACGCTCGAATTCACGCACTGGTACGGTAAACACATGACTTTGCCCAGTTGGAAAATTGGTCGCGCCCTCGGAATCCCAATTCGTCTGCATGCTTCCTGGTTTGCGGTGTTTTTCTTTGTAACCTGGTCATTAGCGACGGGCTATTTACCCGATACATTGCCTGGCCTCTCGCCTCGACGCTATTGGGGTATGGGTGGCTTTGCCGCTATCTTGTTGTTCCTCTCCGTCCTTCTGCATGAACTGGGACATTCCTATGTGGCCTTACGCTACCAGATTCCTATCAAGCAGATTACCCTATTCATCTTTGGAGGGATGGCGCACATGGGGAAGGAGCCGCCCAGCCCGCGAGCCGAGTTTTTGATCGCGATGGCGGGACCGCTCGTGAGCTTGATCCTGGGAGCCTGTTGCCTCGGCGGGGCCATGGCCGTGGAATCATTGTTTTCGCAACCAGGGGTGAAGGGACTCATCGCCCTTGGAAGTTTGCTGGGCATGGTAAATGTGCAGCTGGGACTCTTCAACCTGATCCCGGGGTTCCCGTTAGACGGCGGACGCGTCTTACGGGCTGGACTGTGGGCTCGGAACAAGAATTTTGATCGAGCAACCAGTCAGGCCGCCGTTGTAGGAATAGGATTTGGTGTGGCGCTTGGGCTGCTCGGCGCAGTCTTGATGATGGGGGCCTGGTCCGGCGTTCTGGAATCGTCCATTGCGACGAACGGGGTGTGGCTCATCTTTATCGGAATATTCCTCTTTTCAGCGGCATTGGCAAACAAACGGCAGGCAGCTCCGCGGATGTTGTTGGCGTCAGTGACGGTTCGTCAGGTCATGGTCCACCGCGTCATGACCCTCCTGCCGGATATGAGCGTGCAGGACGCGGTCGATCAGTATTTTGTCGCGCAGGGATGTGGTGAATTCCCAGTCTGCGAAGAGGGGCAGGTTCTCGGTGTGGTGACCGTGCGAGACGTACAAGCGCTTCCCACAATGCTCTGGCCATGGCGCCGCATTCGCGAGATTATGCGCCCGACGTCGCCGGCCTTCTGCATCCCTCTGGACTGGTCCATCATGCAGGCGATGGACCGCATGGCCCAGGGCGGGTGGGATTGTCTTGTGGTGATGGAGCACGGAGAGATCGTCGGGATGGTCACCCGATCGGCCATCGCACATTACGTACAGTTGCACAAGGCGTGAAACGAAAAAGATGAAACGTAACTCGTCGGCAGATTGAACGGGTGCGTCCGTTCACTTTTTCCGTGTTACCGTTCACGCCTCATGCTTAG
>JBDTPK010000322.1:0-4178 GCA_039932735.1 Nitrospirota bacterium | reverse complement strand
GGCTCCATGATCGGCATGAAGACGAGCATGAGCGCCTGGTTGTACAACGCCACCAGTTCGGCCTCGCTTGGCTCGCAACGGATATTAAGATCAACGCCTGCGGCCTTTGCCATCTCAGTTACACGGGCTAAATACTCGTAATCTTCGTGATGTGTCGCTGATGTGGGTGTTGCGATCACAACCTGTGGGCGACGCGAATGATGAATCTTTGCGACGGCCTCGATCACAAGATGGTGCTGCTTAGCCGCAACGATTCGCCCAGCCGACAGGACCATCGGCTCCACAGGCAGACCTAATGGACGAAATTTTACAGTGTCTACCCCTAACCGGCAAACCACTGAGGAACGACGTGCGCGTTGAAACATCGCTTCCATTGAATAGAAGGAATTTGTGAACACCGTTCTCGCAGCACTAAGCCCACGTAGATCCTGTCTCTCTCTGAATCCCATCCACATTCTATTCGCGAGGGCGCAACTATACCTATAGGCTCGCCTGATCCTCGAAGACTTCGACTGAAGACCAGGGACATCGCTCACCTGATAACGAGCCCCACTGACCTCGTGGCTGTAAACCACCGAAGGGAGTCCCACCATCGTCGTTAAGAGCACCATATGGCTCGGAAAGCAATGATCGATATGCACGAAGTCGTATCCTCTTGAGTTGATGTCAGCCGCCACCGTCTCAAGGGTCGAAATAAACGACCGAGTCTTCAGTAGATTTAGAGCCAAGTCCACCCATGTTTGGACCAAATGCGGCCTCACGGCGCAGCCAGACCGGCGCGGCAACAGATACTGATAAGACTCTCGCACAAACGGTCGAAGCGACCAATGAATGAGGTCCGGCTCGCCGACCCGCATGATATACTCATCCACAACATGCCCGCGACTAGCAAGTTCTCGAACCATATCGAACGTCGCGCGCTTGGAGCCACCCGATTCACCTGAATGGCACCAGGCGATCTTCCAGCTCTTTCGCATAGGCTCCTTGGAACTCGGACTGGCTTCTTGAATGGTCTCTTGCATGCTGCCCCGGGCTTTGTGATCGCTGCGGTCTAGACCTGGGTCCCCTCGATGCGCACCCCCATAGACAGCGAACCTCACATTTGTCGAGTCCTTTGCTGCGTGGAGGTCTCAATCCAGTTCTTCCACCCGGTCAACCACCTTACTTAGGAATTAAGCGATTTTTCCGATCCGGAACGAGATTTGTGTCCTCGGAGCAGATCGATAGTGCGATCTCCTGCCCGTTCCCACGAAAACCATTCTGATGCAAGCTTGAGCGCACCTTTCCGAAGTCGCTCACGCAATTCCGGACTCTCCATTACAAGAAGCATGGCCTGCGCTAACGCAGGCGGGTCCTTCGGTTCGCATAATACGACATTCTCTTGGTGAACGAAGGGCTCATCCAGACAGCGCCCACGTGTCGCGATCATCGGTAGTCCATGAGCCGCCACGGATGAGACCGAGCTGTTGTTCAACTGTATGCCCAAATTGAATGTGAATACTCCGACATCAGCTGCGTGAAGATTCAGCGAACCCTCTTCATCCTCCGCTTTGAAGGCTCCTGTCCAGATGGTGTTGGTCTCTAAACCTAACTCCTTGGACAATGCGTACATCTGTTCAACGTATGAGCCTTTACCTTCATAATCCAGATCGAACTTTCCTCCGATGAAAAGAAGCTTGGCATGAGGTTTCTGACGCATCACAATCTGAAATGCCTGCAAGAGAATCTCCACACACTTGGCCGGATAAATATAGCCGAGGAACGCAAATATGAAATCATTTGGCCCCACGCCAAGCTTCACCCGTTGTCGTTGTCGCGCTTCATCCCCACCGCTGCACATCCGCATGTTCAGAGGTGGAGGAATGAGCACGACCTTGGACCCAACGTCTGGCTTTACTTCCAACAAGCCAAGTCGATGCTCTTTACAGAGGGCAATGACCTTATCACTGTCTCGCAATAGCGTTCCGGCGGCATACGATATTTCGTCGCTGCCGGCCCATTGCTTAACAACCAACTTGCGAAACGCTCGAGATGCCCAAGACGTACGGCCCGGGTCAGAGGGCACATGCACACTCTCAAACCGAGTCACAAAAGGAACTCGAGGGAATAGTTTTTTGGCGATTGTCGGGGTAAAGGTGATCATCGGGTGAAAGTGGTACATCAGTCCTAGGTACATGAGAAGAATCGCATCTGGTGCGCAGTGTTTGAGAAAATCTCTGAAACGCGGAATCTCAGCCCATGACCAGTGTCGCATGATGGGGTGAACAGAAATTCCTGGCTCCCCATTTCCTATATTCCCCTGTGAAGTGAGAACATGTACGTCCAGCTTTCGGCCTGCCAGATGCTTGCACAGAAAGAACGCATTCGTTGACTCTCCTGCGTGGAACGGGGGATAGGCCGCTGATATAATGAGGACCTTCATGTCTCTTTCTCCAAAACCAAACAGATGTGGCATGCCAGATGTTGCTGAAATGGACGCCAAACCTGAAATTTCTTGCAAGCCTGTTTTTCCACTCTTTTTTTAGGAAGATAGCGGCCCATTTTAGAATTGGACTGCAAACTGGCAGACAGGATCACTACCTAAGCGCCGACTCTCAAATTTGACATACCTCCCCGACCGCACCACGCAAGATAAATCTCTTCAAAAATCTTACCGAGGTCTTTCGTGATACCCCAATCCGGATAGTGCTCCTTAATCTTGCTGAGGTCGCTGATGTAACAGATATGATCCCCTTCACGATGCTTATCCACGTAGTCGAACAGCATGTTCTTTCCGGAAATAGTCTTTATCAGATCGAAGGCTTCAAGTATCGAACAGCTATTTCCTCGACCACCGCCGAGATTATACACTTCTCCACACCGCGGGGCCTTAATGAACGCCTCGATAAGCCTGGCTACATCGAAGGAATGGATATTGTCGCGAACCTGCTTTCCCTTGTACCCGTATATTGAATACCGCTTACCTTCAATATTGCACTTGATAAGATAGCTGAGAAAGCCATGCAGCTCGACGCCTGAATGGTTGGGGCCGGTCAAACAACCTCCGCGCAGGCAGCACGTCTTCATCCCGAAGTATCGGCCGTACTCCTGCACCATGACATCGGCTGCAACCTTCGAAGCTCCGAACAACGAATGTTTAGAACGATCGATTCTCATAGTTTCTGTAATTCCGTTTCGATCATCCGACGAGGCATAGTCCCAACGAGTAGCTTGCTCAATCAAGGGAAGCTCGTTCGGGGCATCCCCATACACCTTGTTTGTCGACATGTGCGCGAATGGGGCATCGGGCACTTGCTGTCGAGCAGCTTCCAGCATGTTCATCGTGCCCACAGCATTCGTGTCAAAATCCTCAAACGGCATCTTCGCCGCCAGATCATGGGAAGGTTGCGCCGCAGTATGCACTATGGCATCCGGCCGCAGTTCGCCGAGGAGCAGGAGGACGCCCCCGCGGTCACGTATGTCCAGCTCATGATGTACAAAATTCGGCAGCTCGGCTTGGAGCCGGCGTTGATTCCAGCGCGTATCACCCCCCGGACCAAAGAACTCTGCGCGTCCGTTGTTGTCAATACCATGAACCTTCCAGCCTTCCCCACAGAAATATGCACACACCTCAGACCCAATTAAGCCCGAGGACCCTGTCACAAGCATTTGTCTCATCTGGCGACTCCTCCTATTCTTCGTCTGGTGTGATTTTCAAAAATCTTCTTGGAATTGATAGCCCCTGCAAACCCCGCCGGGCTCCACTTTCTAATTTAACAGGAGCAATTTTCAACGAGAAATGACATCTGATTCAGAAACGGTCGCTGCATAGGTGTTCGATGCTCGCGCTGGGCTTCGCCCAGTCCGCTTGCCGATATCTGAGCCCTCTACCATGCATGCGCCCAGGCCTTCATGAAATGTGTGTGATTCATACAGATTCCAGCGTTTTTACAAGCATCGTTATCAACCAATCTAGAGGACGTGGTAGACGCCGCCGCCATGACCAGAACTTCATGCCTGAATTCTTCAGCCCAGATCCACGTTACTTCTCTTTGGCCACTCCCTGTCCACGATTTAATGGGGGACCCCGAAAGGTTCAAACCAGAGACTGATGCATTTCACTGTACCGCCTGGCCTGTACCGCGAGCGAATACTCCTGAAGGGCCACTCTGCGACTGTTAATTCCCATCTCCTCCCGT
>JBDTPK010000321.1:0-4183 GCA_039932735.1 Nitrospirota bacterium | reverse complement strand
CTCCGAATCATCGCATCGGCCATCGAGAGTCCATAGAGAAAGCCCGAACAGGAAGCCGCCACGTCAAATGCCGGTATCGAGGCACAACCAAGCATGCGCTGAACATGGCAGGCGGTGGAGGGGAAAATCGTATCGGGAGAGGTAGTCGACAGCACGATCGCCCCCAGCTCAGAAGCTGGAAGTCCGGCAGCCTCAAGCGCCGGTCGAGCGGCTTCTGCCGCCAGATCGGAGGTGGCCTGGGACGCTGCAGCCCTACGTCGCTCCTGAATACCTGTCAAACGAGAGATAGCCTCCGGCTCAATGCCAGACGAAGCCCACATCTCATGATTCGACACCACCAGTTCAGGAAGGTATGAGCCCGTTCCGATAATTCTCGTTCGTATCATAATCATCTACATGCTAAGGCTGTGGAGGCCCGCGGCATCCCGGCGGAATTATAGGTGTCGGTGCTACAGGGGTCAACTGAACCTACCGTATTTACGAACGCTTCTACTGCAATCCTCGACCCGCTGCTGCGACAAGCCTCCAGCTGACGGGTTTACAACGTGGCTCAGCGACTTTGCGAGGAGCCGTCCATGAATCATGCGGGTGAATTGCGTCGAAATCTTGCATTCAGCCA
The DNA here is from genome assembly GCA_039932735.1 of Nitrospirota bacterium. Lineage (GTDB taxonomy): Bacteria > Nitrospirota > Nitrospiria > Nitrospirales > Nitrospiraceae > Palsa-1315. The sequence goes on along the minus strand of JBDTPK010000321.1, from coordinate 3,564 downwards.
ATGCGCCTGTTACATTTTCGAGCAGTGATGAAAGGCTGTTCCTCTATCGCAACTTCTGCGTCTCGAATGACCGTGGCCCTCGGCCTCTGTGTCTCGGTATGCTCTGTCACCATCGCCTGCTCCAGCACACCCAAGACCCAAGACACAGCAAAGAAAGCCCTACGCGACACCGACGAGCAGATTTTCTTGGGCGATACGATCAAAAAGAACTACGATCCCAATGTGATCATGAAGCGAGGAGAGTCGTTCTTTGAAAAAGAAGAATATGCGGAGGCCATCGTCGAATATACCCATTTCCTCGACCTCCATCGTACCCACGTCCTGTCCGCCTATGCCGTGTTCCGCATCGGAGAAAGCCAGCTGAAACTGACCAAGGGAATCCAGCGTGATCCAAGCCCGATTCAGAAGGCCCTCGAAGCCTTTGAACGGGTCCGGAATGATTTTCCAGGAAGCCGGTATGAAGGCCCAGCGCTCCAGAGAATCCAAGACTGTCACGACCTTCTGGCACAGACACATCTCTTCGTCGGCCAATTCTATTATCGGCGGGGCTCATACCTCGCCGCCGCACATCGCTTCGATCAAATCATGAAGCTCTACCCCGAGAAGTCAGTCGCGCCCGACGCCCTCTATTTTCTGGCACTCAGCTACCACGATCTGGGGGCAGACGATTGGGCCAGCGAACAGCTGACACTGCTGGCTGAAAAATACCCGAACAGTACGTATGCCGGCGAGGGAAAGCGCCTGCTCGCGAAGATTGCTGATGCACAACCTGCCACGGTGCTCGCAAAAAGTGTCGAACCGATACCCCCTGTTACTCAACCCGCTGCACCTTCATCGGAAAATCAGCCGAATCTTGCCGCTGGACTGATTCCCTCCGCCCCATCTGCATCGTTCCTTCTCCCCTCTTCCGCCTCGGCATTGAGCCAGTCTTTTGTCAGTTGCCGCCTTGGCGCCTGGTGTTAACCAGGTAACGCCCTCTGCTTTCGGCTGTCACAGAGACCCACACCGCAACTTCTTCGACTCTAGCCCGCATTCATCGTGAGCGATTCTGCGCGATCTCTGATTCGCTGGTGCAGTATGTGACGCAAGAGAAAATTATTCCTACAGGCTGCTCAAAAAGGCCGTCCAGCTAGGCCGCAGCGAGTGATGACCGGAGGCGTAGAATTTCTCACCCGCCCACCCACGCCACCAAGACAGCGTGTTCTCCAAGTGAGGCACATTGAGAATCTGAACGATGCGAGAACGACGCAAGGAGAAAGGCGCGTCTCAGCGTGCCCGGGTGGGGCGGGTGAGAAGATCGACTTTTCAGGAGCCTGCTGGGTTCAACGGAGCGAAACGGCTTCGAGAAGCAATTCCTTAAAGGAAGTTTTAATCATACTCTTCGCACGAACATAGAACGATTGGTAGGTCTCATGCCCACGGAGTACGTCGTAGTAGAGCTTGACGATGTGAGGATAGCGGGGGATCAGGCTATGGCAGAAACGCGGATACGAATAGAGGAGACTTGCCATGCGAACCGCCACCCGAAATTCCTCGTAGATCTCCTGCCGGATAGCCCTTTCGTAATCATCCAACGATCGCGCACGATCATTGACATGATTCAGAATCGATTCTGCAGCCAACTGTCCAGACCTCACGGCGTAATAGATGCCTTCACCGAACAGGGGATCGACAAGGTGCGCGGCGTCTCCCACCAACAAGGCTCCGCCATTCACCAATTCAATTGATTCCCGATTGTCCTCGGTTAGGTTGTGCTCACTAAAGAGCGGAAGTGGGTGGCCGACCGGATGCGGGACGTTCCATGGAGTTAATCCCTTCTCACCCCGCACGAACTGATCGAAAATCTTCTTCGGACTCGCGAGACCTCCGCGAAGATCCCCCACGCCGATCGAGAGCCGTTCATGCTTCGGGAAAATCCAGGCGTAGCCTTTGGGCGTCGCGCCGATATCGATGAGCGCACGGCCGGTGCCGGGATAATGGGGTACGGGCCCGATCGGGACTTCACTCTCCAGAGTCGCCATCCGGCGGCTCCGACGTCCAGGGAACAACTGCTGCGCCACCACACTGTTCGCGCCATCCGCTCCGATTAAAACCTTAGCCAGATACCGGCCTCGATCCGTCGTCACTCCAATGCCGTCGTGAAGCTGCCGACAGAACGTCACCGGCTCGTCTTCGTGCACCTCGGTGCCTGCTTGCCTTGCTTTCTCCACGAGAAAATGGTCGAACCGATCGCGCATGACCATGTAGGCGATCGGGCTGGAAGAATCAAGGAAAAAGGGATCCGCACCGCGGTAGGAAAATTGTATGCCGTAAATCGTATGCTCAACGACCGACTTGTAATCGTCTTCCAAAATACGGTCAATGCGGGCAGACAACCCGCCGCCGCAGACCTTGTACCGTGGGTGCGTGGCCTTGTCGAGCCCGAGCACAGACAGGCCGGCTCGACTCAGCTGGTGGGCGGCAGTGGCGCCAGCCGGCCCCATACCGACCACCAAGGCATCGTAGACTTTGACATCTGACAACATGGGCATGTGAAGGAGTAGGAAGTCTACACGCTAAAAGAAATGTTCAATTGAACATTCGACAGGACACATTGAGCATTACGATCACTGCCCCAGATACCAGCCAATCCCGTATCGCTCCAGAAAACCGGTAATCATTGTAAGGCTATTGGCGTAAATCATGACACCCACGACGATGAGCATCACCCCGCTCACCGTGGAAACGCCCCACAAGTAGACGCGCGCCTGTTTGAAATAGGCGAGGAACCGATCCACCCCCAAGGCCGTGAGAAACAACGGCACCCCCAGTCCCAATGAATAGCTCGTCAACAATAGCACCCCGTTCATCATCGACTCGGTGGTACTGGCATACAACAAGATGGTCCCCAGCACCGGCCCGACGCACGGTGTCCACCCGGCGGCGAACGCGATGCCGATCAAGAACGATCCCACATACCCAACCGGTCGATTTCTAAATTGGAACCGATGCTCCATTTTCAGAAAGCTGATATTCAAGATCCCCAATAAATAGAGGCCGAAGATAACGATCACGATTCCGCCGATTTGTCGAACGTAATCTTGATACATCACCAATGCCTGCCCGATGAAGCTGGCCGAAGCGCCAAATGAGATAAAGACCGCTGAAAATCCACCGATAAACAACAGGGCGTTCACGACAATGGTTTTCTTTAACTTCGACCGCACCGTCGAATCGGTGAGTTGTTCGATGGACAGCCCTGTGACATAGGAAATGTAGGAGGGAACCAGCGGAAGCACGCAGGGCGAGACGAACGAGAGCAACCCCGCCGAAAAAGCTGCGATGAGAGAGATGTTGGTTACCGATTGCGACAATGTCGGACAGGCTCCTAGCAGACTTCGGAAAAACTCTGCAGGCACGCAGGCATTTCACTGATCCGCATGTCTGGGGCAACAGGCGAACACCATGTAGAATCCTCAAAAAGTCCAGACTTCTCACCCGCCCAACCCTGGCGCGCCGAGACGCGCCTAGTCCCAAGCAAGGCCACAGCGAGCGAAGAAGCGAGGCGTACGCTTCGGTACGTTG
>JBDTPK010000320.1:0-4184 GCA_039932735.1 Nitrospirota bacterium | reverse complement strand
TCTTGGCGAACGGCCTCCAGTGCTTCCGATTTCCGAACAACTCTCGTTGAGCCTCTGAGCGATGTGAGAACGCCGCTGGCGGACTTTTCAGCATCCTGCTAAAAGCCTGCCATCTGCTTCCGACGGTGACCTTACAGATGAACTATAAAACAGATATATCATTTAAAATCAATAACTTATCTGTTAATATCTAAACTATATAAATATGTTTTTCATCCTAACAGGCTACGGAAAAACTCAGTTTACGCTCAAATCCCGTTGTGTCCTTACGCGTGGCGTTAACACATGAACAACTCGCAGGATGCTCAAAAAGGCCGGCCTTCTCACCCGCCCAACCCTGGCGCGCCGAGACGCAACCGGTCCCAAGCAAGGCCGCAGCGAGCGAACAGGCAAGGCGTACGCTTCGGTACGTTGAGCCTCTGAACGATGCGAGAACGCCGCTGGCAGACTTTTTCAGCATCCTGCTAAACGTCATGAACAGGTGCGCCGTGCCCCTGGCATACCATCCTGACTTCTGACATACGACGCCTCGCACTTGAAGCAACATTGATAGGGTATACCTGGGGCGAGTCCGGAAACCCATCAGGGTCTGTGCCACCTGCAGGCCGAAGGGCGCTCCTGGGAATTGCGTGAACCGCACGGAATAGTAGAAAAAAGAACTTGCAAAGAAAGAGCATGATCGCTACGATTCGCGCCATGAAATCCTATCCTGCCTCTATGCGCCGAGATTCAAATTCTTCGATCCAACGCAGATGAAAACCAGAAGCGACTGAAAACCAATCAACGGCAACAGTCACACGTCATGACAACCCAAACGAAAGGAGCCACAATGAAGCCACCCGTACCGAACACGAATCTCCACCAGGCATTCGGAGGCTCTTCCCTGTTGCGCAAGAGCTTTCTCGGAGCCTTGACCGTCTGCTCAGTGGCGATGCTCTCTCCCTTGGTCGCAACGGCAACCGATTACACGCTCAAGATTCCTTTCGGCCTGGAAGAAAGTGCCGTCGTCATTCCTGCCGACAATCCGATGACGACCGAAAAGGTCGAATTGGGCCGGGCGCTGTTCTTTGACAAACGACTGTCGCAGGACAACACGATCGCCTGCGCGGGCTGCCACTTGGCAAAATTCGCGTTTACGGACGGCATGCCGGTCTCCACAGGCATCCGAGGCCAAAAGGGCGGGCGCAGCGCGCCGGCATCCTTCAACCGGGTGTTCAGCAGCGCGCAATTTTGGGACGGCCGGGCCGCATCCTTGGAAGCCCAATCGGTCGGTCCTTTTACGAACCCGATTGAGCACGGCTTTGCCAACTACGATGTGATGAATGCGAAGATGATGAAAATCCCAGGCTATCGAAAACTCTTCAAGCAGGTCTTCGGCGATGACAACATCACGACGGACAGGGTGGGCATGGCCATCGCCAGCTTTCAGCGCACGGTCCTCTCCGGCAACAGCCCGGCAGACCGGTTCGATCAGGGACAGGAAGCGGGAGCAATCCCGGAAGCGGCCCAAAAGGGCCTCCTTCTGTTCCGGGATAAAGCACGATGCACGAAGTGCCATTCCGGCTTCAACTTCACCGACGAAAAATTCCACAACCTCGGTATCGGCTGGGACGACAATAAAGTGGATCTCGGCCGTTACATGGTGACTCAGAACCCTGAGGAACTCAGCGCATTCAAGACCCCGACCTTGCGGGAAATCTCCAGAAGCGCACCCTATATGCATGACGGTCGATTCAAAAAACTCGAAGAAGTTGTGGATTTTTACAACAAGGGAGGCGTCAAGAATCCTCACCAGGATCCGTTGGTCCTCCCACTCGAACTGACGGACCAAGAGAAGAGTGATCTCGTGGCGTTTCTTCGCACGCTGAATGGCGAAGGCTGGCAGCAAGCCACCGCGCCAAAATCCTTTCCCAAGTAGAACAGGACGATACAGGTGATCCGCAATAAGCGGATCACCTGTATTCCGTTAATCCCACAGCTCTTTCGCTGAACTAAGGACAAGACAAGACGAGGGCCGGTACCGACCACGACGGTCAGGACCGGCCCTCGTTGCATTCAACCGCATCCCCCAAGAAACGTTGGCCAATAAAGTGATTTGCCTTTCGGCGATGAGACCAGAAAGGGAAAGCCAACGGCCTCCGCCAGGAAACGTTCTTGAAGACTCTCCGTAAAACTGAAGGGGGGCAGCTTCAGCTGCCCCCCTTCATACGCTGCGAGAAAGGCTCTCGACCCCTTATGGAAATTTTATTGTGGCAGCATCGAATCATCAGGTACGCCGGTTGCTGTTGCTTCTTCAGTTGCTGGGGCTTCTGCGGTTGCACGGCCTTTTGCGGCTGCAGGGGCTTTTGCGGCCGCCCCGGGTTCTCCAGTCACTTTTATCAGCCATCCGTCGCTGACTTCGCATTGGGCGATGCCTTTCGCATCAATCTTAATTTTTGCGTAGCCCGCTTTAAGCATTGCGGGAAGCTCGCCGGACACCTTAAACCCACTTTGTTTTGCAACCACAGTAAGCGGTACAGACTGGCCCTTTATCATCACCTTAATACTTTTCGGATTGGTTGCTTCGGACGCATAAAATGAAAATTTAGATTGTGGGGCTGCTTCTGAATTATTTGGTGGCGAGAATTCAGAAAAATTTACTTTTTTGCATATCCCTGTGCCACTGCCACCGGCAGAGTTGTCACCATACGCCCAGACGTTGGCAGGGACAATCAATACAACCGCCATCAACAATATTTTATGTAATTTCATCATTACGCCTCTTGTGTTGTTATTTGGATAAGTTGACCGGTTTATTGCTGAGTGACGAACGGGATGCATTGTCGGCTATTTTTTGATAAAAAACAACCCCCACGCGATAGGAACGATCACTATGGTTCCTCTCACATCTTTCACAGCGACCGCGGTCCCACACTTCTATATCGTGTGTCCCCACGCCACAGAGAAGGCGAACAAGCGGCAGTTTTTCAGTACCAAGCTCACGTCATTCCTTCCGCGAGGGGCCGCATCCTGTATCATTATGCTGCCCTGGCATCTTCGTCGGCTTTCCCTTTAATAAGCATCTTGACAAGAACCGGAGAAAGAGCTTATCACAGGCACCTGGCAAGACCTCTTGAGGGTGTCCAAGCCACCCTCCAACCGCACAGTTCTATCATCTTGAAGGAGGGGATCATGCGCAACACACTCGAGCAACTCTTCGAAGCATTGAGTGATCATGCAAGGGAGGTTTCGTTTCAGGTACAGTTTTGGGATGGAGTGAAAAAGTTGTACGGCGCCGGTGAGCCACAGTTCATTCTCACCTTTGTCACGCAGCGCGCGGCAGAGCATGCACTTCAAAGCGGATCCCTTGGGTTCGGCGAGGAGTATATGGCCGGAGAGATTCAGGTCGAGGGCGATTTCACACAACTCCTCCGCTTCGGGGCGGACCCCACAGTTCTCAATCTGCCTCTCGGGTTAAAAGCGAAGCTGGCGCTTGCGCATCTGCGCAAGACCTCGCTCAACACGCTCTCTCGTTCGACAAAACACGTTGCCCACCATTACGATCGCGGGAATGACTTCTATAAGCTGTGGCTTGACGACAGCATGGCCTATTCCTGTGCCTACTTCCGTTACGAGAACGATACGCTCGAGCAAGCGCAGCAGCAGAAATACGAACACATTTGCAGGAAACTTCAGTTGAAGGCAGGAGAAACGCTGATCGACATCGGCTGCGGCTGGGGCGGCATGCTGATCTACGCCGCTAAACATTATGGCGTGCGCGGCGTCGGCTACACCCTGTCCAAACAGCAAGTCGAGTATGCAACCGATCTCCTGAAGCGAGAGGGCCTGTCAAAGGAGATTTCGATCGAGTTGGAGGACTATCGGAGGATTAAGGGCACGTTCGACAAATTCGTTTCCATCGGCATGTTTGAACACGTGGGGAAGCAGTTCATTCCGACATTTATGGAAAAGGTCCAATCGATCTTGAACCCCGGCGGCATTGGGCTGCTCCACACCATCGGACAAGAGCTGCCGATCCCCGGAGATCCCTGGACGTTAAAATACATCTTCCCCGGTGGATACATTCCCACGCTCGACGAAATCGTACGGACCATGTGCGAAGTCAAACTCTTGCCGACGGACATCGAAAACCTTCGCCTGCACTACGCACGAACGCTTGAGGAGTGGGGCGCACGATACGAGGT
>JBDTPK010000319.1:0-4187 GCA_039932735.1 Nitrospirota bacterium | reverse complement strand
CTCGCCATTTCCATAGGATTGAGATCTGTGCGTTGAAGATTTTCTACCAGCGCCAGGACGATAGATTCTTCATCCCCGCAATTGCGGATGACGGCTTGAATCGTTTCCGACCCCGCCTCTTTTGCTGCACGCCAACGCCGTTCACCGGAAATGAGCTCATAGATTCCGTCGCCTTTCCGGCGCACGAGAATCGGTTGCAGCAATCCACTCTGTTTCAATGAAGCCGTGAGTTCCATCAGTTCCTGAGGGTCAAACGTTTGTCTCGGCTGATATCGATTCGGTACGATCGCTTCGATCCGCAGATGTTGAACATCCGACAACTCTGACACCGAGGCAGGCTTGGTGGCAGGCAACAGTGCATCGAGTCCTCTACCGAGTGCTTTCTTCTCCATGGCTCACAAACTCCTTGGCTAAAGACAAATAGGCTTGAGATCCTGCCGATGCAACGTTATATAACATGGCCGGACGTCCATAGCTTGGAGCCTCCGCCAGTGTCACGTTGCGAGGGATCACGGTGCTGTAGACGATTTCTTTGAAATGCTCGCGAACTTGTTCAACGACTTGACGTGCCAACGTATTCCGCGCATCGAACATTGTCAAGACGATCCCTTCCAATTTGAGGTCCGGGTTAAAGGATTGGCGAATTCGATCAATGTTTCCAATCAAGCGACTTAACCCTTCCATGGCATAGTACTCACACTGAACGGGGACTAAAATGCTCTGTGCTGCAACGAGTGCGTTCACCGTTAAAATCCCCAATGTTGGAGGACAATCGAGCAAGATTATGTCGAATAACTGACTCACCTCTCGCAAACAATTCTGAAGCAGTTTTTCCCGCTCTTCAACATTCACCAGCTCTATTTCCGCCCCTGATAAGTCCGCATTTGCCGGCAAAAGTGACAAACCGTTCACTTCTGTTTTTTTCACAACATCTTGAAATTTAACATGATTAATAAGGCAGTTATACACAGTAGTCTGTAAAGAGCGAGGGTCGACCCCCAGCCCGCTTGTGGCATTCCCTTGCGGATCAATATCCACAAGCAGGACACGCTTGCCCTGAAGCGCGACACCAGCGGCAAGGTTCACGGCGGTTGTCGTCTTTCCCACACCACCCTTCTGATTTGCGATCGCTACAACTTTCGCCATAGGTACTGTTGCCTCGGGCATTCCTTTATGCATTCATGAATAATGTTCCACGTGGAACTTACATAGACGAGACTGACAACGCTACAGGATGATCCTTCTCAATGACGGTAATGACCCTCTCGCCAGATCCTTGCGGGAGTATATGAGCCGTTTCGTTTAGCAGATGAAACTCGGTCCAGATATTCTGTTGTCCGATGGCTGAAGTTCTATACAAAACAATCTTCCCTTTCGACGTCAGCAACGCAGGGATATGTTTTCTCATTTCTTCATACTTCAGCGCCCTTACCACAACCACATCAATTGCATGATGGAGAGGCTGTTTGGCATACTGTTCAATAGTGCCATTAAAAGTTGAAACATCTCGAAGTTGTAACAGGCCAATCACTGAATTCAGAAATGAACATTTCTTCTGAGCCGGCTCTACGAGGATCAGCCGTATATCCGATTTCACGATTTTAAGAGGAATACCAGGAAACCCTCCCCCTGACCCCACATCAAGTACCAGACTATTTTGTGGAAAGCTTGTCGCTGCAAGCGCAACGAGTGAGTCAATGAAATGCTTGATGATTATTTCTTTGGGATCGATGATCGCCGTGATATTGATGACTTTATTCCACTCAAGCAGATGAGCGAGATAGCGCATGAACTGTTCGACATGGCTTTCCGTAATTATCAGCCCAAGTTCGCGTGCAGCGCCAATCGTGAGTTTGCGTAATTCATGCTCATGTTCCACGTGGAACAATTACGTGAATCAGTAGATGAGGTCAAGACATTCTGGAACGGATGATGGGGATTTTCCTATTTATTTTCTAGGATGAGATGTGTCGAAGGTTATCTCGCCTGGATTCACCCCTGTATTTTTCAAGCGCCACAAGGAGAAGTGAAATTGCCGCTGGCGTGACCCCTGAAATCCTCGATGCCTGGCCAATAGATGCAGGTCTAACTTTTTTTAATTTTTCACAAACCTCTCTCGAAAAACCAAGAGTCCCATCGTAATTAAACGCGGCAGGAATGGGTTTCATTTCCAGTTTTTTGAATCTCCCGATCTGTTGCAGTTGGCGCTTTATATAACCTGAATACTTGATCTGCAACTCAACTTCATCAGCAGTTTCAACATCTTCAAAATAACTAATTCCAAGTGCCTCTAACAGACTTTTGTAGTTTGCCCCCTGACGGCGTAACAGGTGTGCGGCGGTGCAGGGCCCGGAGATCTCTTCGATCTGAACCTTGGCTAGGCGTCCGCGAACAGCCTCCGTGAGTTTTGGTCGAAGCTCTTCGAGACGCACAAGCTCAGATTCAATGGCTTTCCGTTTCAACTGAAACCTCGCATAGACCTTGTCATCAATCAATCCAACTTGCCGTCCAGTATCAGTGAGCCGCAGATCAGCATTCCCATGGCGCAACAATAAGCGATATTCTGCCCGTGATGTAAACATGCGATAGGGCTCACGCGCATCTTTCGTAATAAGATCGTCAATGAGCACGCCAATATAGGCCTGGGACCGGTCGAGTATTAATGGCGCCGTTTCTCGAAGCTTCAGCGCTGCGTTGATTCCAGCTATGAGACCCTGAGCCGCTGCTTCCTCATATCCGGATGTCCCATTGATCTGTCCGGCATGGTAGAGCCCGTCAAGAAGCTTGGTCTCCAGAGTCGGATGCAATTGCCGTGGAGGAAAATAATCGTACTCAATCGCGTACCCAGGCTTGAGCATGATGGCTTCCTCTAACCCAGGAATAGTTTTCAGCATCGCGGCCTGGACATCAACTGGCAGACTGGTAGAGATCCCGTTGGGATAAAACTCACGACTATCCAACCCTTCCGGCTCGATAAAAATCTGGTGCCGTTCTTTGTCTGCAAAGCGGACAACTTTATCTTCGATCGACGGACAATACCGCGGTCCCACCGACTCAATGATGCCGCTGTAGAGCGGCGACCGATCCAGATTGCGTTGGATCAGTTCGTGAGTCGCACGATTGGTATGGGTCAAATGACAAGGGAGCTGCCGGTTCTCAATTCGGAGAGTCCGATACGAAAACGGTGGGGGTGGATCATCGCCTGGTTGGGGCACCATCACGGAAAAATCGATAGTCTCCCCATCCAAGCGAGGAGGTGTCCCTGTTTTGAGCCGGCCCACTTCGAACCCCAGGTCGCGCATACAATCGGATAAATGTTCGGCGGATGCCTCTCCGGCTCGTCCCGCAGGGAAATGATTCAAGCCGATGTGAATAAGTCCCTTAAGGAATGTACCTGATGTCAGGATAACAGCCTTTGCCTGTATGTGATCACCGAGACTTGTCACGACACCTGTAATCGCGCCGGCCTTGTTCAACAAGCGATCGACCGTTCCTTCGCCGATCGTCAGCCCTGCCTGTAGGCTCAACGTGTGTTTCATGGCGTCCCGATACAGCTTCTTGTCGCATTGAACACGAAGGGCTCGCACCGCCGGGCCTTTGCTTGTATTGATGAAGCGAAACTGGATGCCGGCTTGATCCGTATTCCGCGCCATTTCCCCGCCCAGCGCATCGATTTCCTTTACCAGATGTCCTTTGGCAATTCCTCCGATCGCCGGGTTACACGACATTTGCGCAATTCGGTCGCGATCCATGGTGAGCAACAAGGTGCACGCCCCCATTCGCGCTGCGGCTAAGGCGGCCTCACAGCCGGCATGGCCTCCACCCACCACAATGACGTCAACGGCTTGTCCCATGTGTAACCGCTCCTATTTACCGATACAGAACTCTGAAAAGATCCTAGCAAGGATCTCGTCCGTCGTAATCGCGCCCGTAATTTCTCCAAGCGCGTCGGCGGCGGCGCGCACATCAATCGAGATAAGCTCACCAGCCATCCCGCACTGTACGGATTCAAGAGCCTGGTCCAAGGATTCGCCGGCCCGGCGCAACGCGTCACGGTGCCGCACATTCGTAACCGTGACGCTCTCCGCTGCCTCAAAGCCCTCGGACACCAGCTGAGCACGAAGAGCCGACTTTACCATCTCAACTCCCAAACCTGTTTTAGCCGACACCACATATACCAAACGATC
>JBDTPK010000318.1:0-4192 GCA_039932735.1 Nitrospirota bacterium | reverse complement strand
GGCAACTCGATCCGCTTGTTCCCTCGAATCTCAATCGCCGTCACTGTGACTCCTGCCTGCTCCGCCCCAACCGCAAGCACCGGCAACACCCCACACGCCAGGGTCGCGAACACCAGAACGAAGAGCCAACGAGCCCCGGCTGAACAGCAAAGTCCCCTCACAGGGTGCGCGTCCCGCATGAAGACGGAGAAGACAATGCCGGCGTCATAGGTACCCTCACGTTAGCCGTGACCACACACCCTACGTCTCCACCTCACGTTCACCTACGACGCATCCTGGGCACACGTGACGATGGCGGCAGCAGACATTGCCGGCGTGAGAGATTCACGCGGTCAGCACACCCCGTGTCCCTCGTGGAAACATCCGTGCAAAACTCGTGGATTATATTGAGCAAGTATTTGAATGTAAAGCTGATGCCCTGGAATTATTCGCGCGAGTTCTCCGCAACCTTGTCGGGGAGGGCACGATAGACGACGGTTCGAGGTCCGACGTTCGGAGTTTTTAGAACTTCGAACTTCAGATTGCCATTCATGGAAGTCTTGCCCATCTCGCTCGAACAAGACATCTGCACGTACGGGCTTCCGGCCTCCAACTGCTCATCTCGCTTCGTGTCTGCACATGTTTGCTACGAGCCTTCATGAATAATGCACGCGACGCTCCTGCATTCCTTGACATCGCCTACCGCATCACAATAGAGTATCGAACCATGTCACGCTTCGATGTCCGTAAAGCCGTGATTCCCGCTGCAGGCCTGGGGACTCGCTTCCTTCCTGCCACGAAGGCATCTCCTAAAGAAATGCTGCCGCTCGTCGATAAGCCGCTGATCCAATATGCGGTCGAAGAGGCGGTCGCCTCCGGGATCGAAGACATTATCATCATCACCGGACGGGGCAAACGCGCGATCGAGGACCATTTCGACCGGTCCGTCGAGTTGGAAGAAAACCTCAAGGGCAACGGCAAGGCGCAACTCTTGAGCCAGATGCGGCACATTTCCACGCTCGCAAATTTCTGCTATGTCCGTCAATCGGAGGCCCTCGGACTTGGCCATGCGGTGCTCTGCGCCCAACGACTTATCGGTGACGAACCCTTTGCGGTCATCCTCGGCGACGAAATTATCGATGCGCCGGTCCCTGGCCTCGCCCAACTCATTCATGCCTACAAGAAACGACACGGTGCGGTCCTTGGTGTGCAGGAAGTGCCCCACCATGAAGTCAACCGCTATGGAATCGTGTCGCCTCGAACAGTCTCACCGGGGCTGCATCGAGTCGAGGGTCTTATTGAGAAGCCGACGCCGGCTGAAGCCCCCTCCAATCTGGCGGTCATCGGTCGCTACGTCTTGCCGCCGGAAATTTTCTCCATCCTGCGAAAGACCCGACCCGGTAAAAACGGCGAGATTCAATTGACCGACGCGCTTGTGGAATTGGCGAAGAAGTCTCCGATGTTTGCGCTGGAGATACAGGGACAGCGGTACGATGCCGGAGACAAGTTAGGGTTTCTCATTGCGACCGTAGAATTCGCACTCAAGAACCCCTCCCTAGGACCAGAGTTCAACGAGTATCTGCAGAATCGAATACGGCCTTCCGGGGAACGCCCCACGACACGATCACGGAGGCCTAGCAGGTATTGACACATCATTCTGGCCACGAAGACGCCTAGGGCTGAAGGAAGTCATGCACGGCTCCAGCTACACCCAAAGGCTCTTCAAAAGGCCCTCCGGCAAGGCCGCAGCGAGCGAAGAGGCGAATCGCACGTCGTCCAATACATTGAGCCGCTGAGCGATGCGAGGATGATGCTGGCGGGATTTTTCAACAGCCTGTAAGTGAGCCTGGTCCATCTGGTTGATCCGGGCAGTCTGGTTCAATGAAAACCAGGCAGACCAACTAACGATCGTCTTATGCCGGAAAACCTTTTCAGCATCCTGCTAGACACGACACTCAACGAAGGCACCACCTCCTGCTCTCATTCACCATTGCGCGCAACACTGAGAGTACACCGATGAACGACCCGAACGAACAAGACTTGCAGCCGCCCCAGAACGTCGAAATCCCCGACCAGCTTCCGCTCTTGCCAGTCCGAGACATCGTTGTCTTCCCCTATATGGTCCTCCCCCTATTTGTCGGGCGAGAGATGTCGATCAAAGCGATTGAAGCCGCGTTAGCCGGCAATCGCATGATCTTCCTGTCGACGCAGAAAGCCTTGGACGTCGAGAATCCCACCCCAGAAGATATCCATACCATCGGTACGGTCGGCATCATCATGCGGATGCTGAAACTGCCGGATGAACGCATCAAGATACTCGTGCAGGGGCTTTCGAAAGCCAAGATCTCGGGCTATATTCAGACGGAGCCCTATTATTCCGTGCGGATCGACAAACTCAACGAACACAAGTCGGCGAGTGCCGCCCTTGAAACCGAAGCCGCCATGCGGACGGTCAAGGAGCAGATCGAACGGATCGTGAGTCTCGGTAAAATCTTGATTCCGGACGTGATGATCGTCATCGAGAATCTCGAAGACCCCGGACGCCTTGCCGACATGGTGGCGTCCAATCTCGGCCTCAAGGTTGAGATCACCCAGGCAGTCCTGGAAGTCATCGACCCTGTCAAACGCCTCCGGCACGTCAGCGAGCTCCTCGGCAAGGAGATCGAAGTCCTCTCCATGCAACACAAGATTCAAGCCCAAGCCAAGGGGGAAATGGACAAGACCCAACGTGAATACTTCCTGCGAGAGCAACTCAAAGCGATTCAAAAAGAGCTCGGCGAACTCGACGAACGCGCGGAAGAAGTCACCGAGTTTCGCAAGCGAATCATCGAACTGAATATGCCGGAAAAGGTGCTGAAAGAAACCGAAAAACAGCTCAAACGCCTTGAGAAAATGCACCCGGATACCGCCGAGTCTGCGACCGTCAGGACCTATATCGAATGGATCGTGGAATTGCCCTGGTCCAAGAGGTCGAAGGACAACCTCGACCTCAAGGCCGCCGCCAAAGTGCTCAACAAGGACCACTACGACCTGGAAAAAGTGAAAGAACGAATCCTTGAGTATCTCGCCGTACGGAAACTCAAAGACAAAATGAAGGGTCCGATTCTCTGTTTTGTCGGCCCCCCGGGCGTCGGAAAAACCTCGCTCGGCAAATCGATCGCCCGTGCGCTTGGCCGCGAGTTTGTCCGCATCAGTCTCGGAGGCGTCCGTGATGAAGCCGAGATCCGAGGTCATCGACGCACCTATGTCGGTGCGCTTCCAGGCCGTATCATTCAAGGGATGAAACAAGCCGGCACCAACAACCCGGTCTTCATGCTGGACGAAGTCGACAAGGTCGGGATGGATTTTCGCGGCGATCCCTCTGCAGCCTTGCTCGAAGTCCTCGACCCGGAACAGAACAACTCGTTCACGGACCACTACTTGGGCGTGCCCTTCGACCTGACCGAAGTGATGTTCATTACGACAGCGAATCTGATCGACCCCATTTTGCCCGCCTTGCGCGACCGGATGGAAGTGATCGGAATCCCCGGCTATACCGAAGAAGAAAAGTTGGGCATCGCCCAGAAATACCTGATCCCTCGGCAACTTGACGAGCACGGCATCACCGAGAAACATGTCCGCATCGCCGAGCCGGCCGTGCGTCAAATCATCGCCAACTACACCCGTGAAGCTGGTGTCAGAAACCTCGAGCGCGAGATCGCCAATGTCATGCGCAAAGTGGCGAAGAAAGTGGCGGAAGGCAAAAGCATGGGGTTCCCCGTCGATCCCGCCAATCTGCACAAATATCTCGGCGTCCCGAAGTTCCTGCCCGAAGAAGAGTTGAAGATGGACGAGATCGGCGTGGCGACGGGATTAGCCTGGACAGAGGCCGGCGGCGATGTTCTGTACATCGAAGCCACGGCGATGAAGGGCAAGGGGCAATTGACCCTGACTGGCCAACTGGGCGACGTCATGAAGGAGTCCGCGCAAGCGGCCTTGAGCTATGTCCGGTCGCGCGAGCACACCCTCGGCATCAATCCTGATGTCTTCACCACACAAGACCTCCATATCCACGTGCCGGCTGGAGCCATTCCAAAAGACGGCCCGTCCGCAGGCATTACGATGGCCATCGCCATAGCCTCGACATTGTCGCAAATCCCCGTACGCCGCGACCTGGCAATGACAGGCGAGATCACCCTCCGAGGCCGAGTCCTCCCCATCGGAGGATTGAAGG
>JBDTPK010000317.1:0-4218 GCA_039932735.1 Nitrospirota bacterium | reverse complement strand
AGAACTGGGAGGGAATCATGCCCGCGCCAAGGCTGCTGTGGCCCAGTCAGCACACAAGAAGCCGTAGCAAGATCCGATCTATCTCGTCTATCTAGTTCATTTGGTTAGTTTCGTTCGGCCAGACACACGAGACAGACCAAATGAACAAGGCAGGTTGGCGGATTTTTTCAGCAACCTGCGCTAGGCTCGTTCGCCGCCTTTAAGATAGCCCAGCCCAATCTTGACTGCCTTCCGCGTCATTTCTGCCCAGCGCGCTTGAGGGTATTCGGCGAGGACTGCGGCTGCTTTGGGATCTTGAACTTCAAGACTCAGAATCTTAATGATACCGTCATCGATCTGAATGTCTGCCACGAGTATCCTCCATTAGGTGAACAGTGTGATGGCTAGTCATCGACCATCGGTTTCGTTGACTGGATTAGGGGTGCATGTTAGCATGATTTTGAATGAATTTTCGAACCATCGACATCGTTTCACATTCCCGATCATCACCAAGGAGGCGCTCGCATGAATAGGGTATTGGGATTCAGGTCGAGGTTGATCGGGGGAGGAGTGGCGATCGCCCTGATGATCGGACTCGTTGCCTGCGGCGGCCCTCCGAAGTGGGTGAAGCAAGGGTCAGGGGCGTTCAACGAGAAAAATAGCAAAGCTTTTTATGGCGTCGGGTCCGTGTCCGGTGTTCGGAACGAGCCGCTGGCTTGGGACACTGCTGAAAATCGTGCCAGAGCGGAAATCGCCAAGACCTTTGAAACCTATACCGGCTACTTGATGCGTGACTATGCGGCCTCCACGACGGCGGGAGACTTCACGAAGAACACGGAAGAGCAGAATGTCGAGCGGGCCATTAAGACGGTGACGACGACGACCCTCAGCGGCGTGCGACCCATTGAGCGATACAAGGATGAGAAAACCGGCACGTATTACGTGTTGACCAAGTTGAATCTCGAGGAGATGAAAGACAATCTCGAAAAGGCGAGGGAGCTCAACGCGCAGGTTCGCGATTACGTCAGAAAGAATGCGGATAGGCTCTTTGAACGGCTTGAAAAAGAAGAAGAGAAGCGGGAGCAGCGCTAAGGCTTCCCCCTGAGTGACCGTCAATGGCTGCATCTGTGAGGAGATATCGTGTGATGATAATGGGTAGAAGACGGATCGGGTTTGTGGCGCTGGCGTTGTTGTCGCTGGCTGGCTGTGCCCAGGAGACGAGAGTGACGAGGGTCGACTCCGGGGTCGTCACGGATCTGAGTGGCCGTTGGAACGATACCGATTCCAGGATCGTCGCGGAATCCATGGTCAAAGAGGCGTTGGAGTATCCCTGGCTGAACGATTTTTCCAGTTCGAAGCGGCGCCAGCCGGTCGTCGTCGTCGGGACCATTCAGAACAGCAGCCACGAACATATCAACGTCAACACGTTTGTGACCGATCTTGAACGTGAGCTGACGCACTCACAAAAAGTGACGTTTGTGGCAGGAAAAGGAGATCGCGAGGAACTTCGCACTGAGCGTAAAGAACAGGCGATGTACGCGCGAGAGGACACGCAGAAAGCGCCGGGAAAAGAGGTCGGCGCCGACTACATGATGAAAGGCACGATTGCGACAATCCTCGATGAGGCCGAAGGAGCGAAGGCGGTGTTCTACCAGGTCGATCTGCAGATGGTGGACTTGGAAAGCAACGCCAAGGTCTGGTACGGTCAGAAGAAGATTAAGAAGGTCGTCGAAAAGAAACGTTCAATTTTTTAGGCTCCACGACATCCGTTGAGCGCTCTTGCCTCACGCCCCACCGCCTGTAGTACAGCCCGGTGGGGCTTTTTTATTTCCACTCAGTTTCTTTTTGCTGCGTTAGCGTTCGCGCTGCTGGCCGGATGCAGCCCTTCGGTCAATCGGTATCTCCTTATCGACGCGAAGCTGCGTGGTCACGATCCCAAGGGTGCCGATGCCATTGTGCAGCAGGCTGAAAAGAAATACGGCGACAAAAGCCGGGTACTGTATGGCATGGACCGAGGGATGACGCTTCAACTCGCCGGTGACTATCAGCAAAGCAACGCAGTCTTGGATCAGGCTGAGGATGAGCTGGATCGTCTCTATACGCGAAAGATTCGAACGGAAACCCTCGCGATCATGACGAACGATACGGCGCTACCCTTCGAGGGCGATCCCTACGAACAGGTCCTCATCAATGTGCTGAAGTCTATTAATTATGTGCTGTTGGGCCAGTGGCAGGAGGCGCTGGTCGAAGCCCGTCGTATCGACCATCGTCTGAACGTCCTGTCGGATCGAGTCCAGGGAAAGAACTCCTATCGGGATGACGGCTTGGCACGGTATCTGAGCGGCATTCTCTATGAGAGTACCGGCGATGTGAATAATGCGTTTATTGCCTATCGGAAGGCGTATGAGACCCTTGATGCCACCCGTGCATGGTCACACACGGCTGTTCCGTCCCAGCTTCGTGAAGATTTGTTACGCACGGCCGAGGCCTTGCACTTCACTCAAGAATTGGCCGAGTACCGACAGGTGTTTCCCGATACCAAGTGGGAAACAAGTCAGTCGTTGCAACAGCTCGCTCAAGTTATTGTGATCAGCTATAATGGCCGCGCACCACGCAAGGAGGATCAGTTTCTTGACCTGCCGATCAGTCTCAACGCACTCCAGTTGGTGCTCCTCAATCGCGGGATTTTGCAGCAGAATCGACAGCCCAATCAGGCAGTGGACACGGTATTGTATGGCCTTAACGGACGCGTTGTTCGCGTGGCCTTGCCACGGTTCGTTCCGCAGAAGACTCAGGTGCCGGTTGATCGGGTGAGTCTCATCCCGGACAATGGTATGCCGGTGAGGGTACAGACTGAGTTGGTGCACAACGTGACGGCGTTGGCAGAGAAGGCGCTCTCGGAACGAATGGCTGGAATCACGGTGAAGGCCCTCGCCCGTGCCGCCACGAAGTTCGCGTTGGCCGAGGGAGTGACGAGAGGGGCTCATCAGGCAGCGGGGAAAGATGCGGCGCCGTGGGTTGGTCTTCTCGTTGGGCTGCTGACGAAAGGACTGGCAGTGGTATCAGAAGAAGCCGACAAGCGGAGCTGGCAGACGTTGCCCGATGAAATCCATCTTGCGCGAGTCTGGGTTCCACCGGGCCGCTACCAAGTGCAGACCTCCGCCGGTGGGTGGCCTGACCCTCTGAAGCCTGAGGCCATGCGGACCCTGTCCCTCGGGCCTGGAGAAACCGCTCTACTGCTTCAACGGGTGATGCCATGACGGAGGGGTTGCTGTTCGTGCGCCGGATTGGAATGATGCTCATCTCGTTAGTCGCGCTATCCGGCTGTGCCTGGTTTGGAGAACAAGGGAAACCGGACTGGATCGATGGGATGAGTACCGTCTATCCGCCTGAGCACTATCTCGTTGGCGTAGGTCAGGCGGAGAGTCGTGCCGCCGCCGAGGATCGTGCCTATGCGGCGGTGGCTCGAATTTTTAACGCCGAGGTCAGTGCGCAGGCGAAAGACTGGGAGTCGTATTTGCTGATTGAGCAGCGCGGACAGAGCAGCGCTGAACGACGGTTGACGCTCGACAATCTGACGCGTGTGTCGACCGACAAAGTCTTGGAGAATGTCCAGATCGTCGATCGGTGGGTCGATGTGCCTAAGGGGCTCCACTATGCATTGGCGGGAATGCATCGGCCTCAGGCCGAGACTCTGTTCATGGAACGGATTACCGCGTTGGACCGATCAATCAGCGACGATGTCGAGGAGGCTCAGCGGCCATCCGATAAGCTCGCACGGGTCAGAGCTTTGAGACGGGCTGCCCGAAATCTGGTGCTGAGGGAAACCTACAATGCCGACCTTCGAGTGATTCGACCGGGTGGGCAGGGTACCGCTGCGGCATACCGTGTGAGCGAACTTACGCGCGAACTCGAAGGGTTTCTCGCTACGAATCTGGTGTTGTCGGTTGCGGTGACCGGTGACCAGGCTGAACCGGTGCAACGTGCCTTGACGGAAGGACTGCTGAAGGAGGGGCTCCAAGTCACGAGCCTACCATGGGGGAGGGATCGTTCGATGGGCGGTGATTCTCATAGTCCGCCCCCGGAGCTGCTCGTGCGGGGAGTGGTGCGGGTGTGGCCGATCGATGTGCGAGATCCGCAGTTCAAGTTCGTGCGCTGGTGTAGCGATTTGGAAGTCGTGGATCTGACCAGCCAGCGGGTGGTCGGCGCCTTGTCAAAGGGTGGAAAGGAAGGCCATCT
>JBDTPK010000316.1:0-4230 GCA_039932735.1 Nitrospirota bacterium | reverse complement strand
CCCGTGAGGCGTATCTCGTGAAAGGTCGTTCGTTTCTGGATTCGGACGGTTCACGTTTCATGTTTCACGCCTCACGATGTTAGATTATCGCGGCCCGCTACCGCTTCCAGGCCTGTTGATCCCAGGCCCGCTTGGTTGGTACTTTTTGGGAGTCTCCGGATTACCATAGGGGCGGAGCGCGGGCGAATCCCAGATCACTTGATCTCCCGGGGCCAGGTTCGCTGCTTCCATGAACTGTTGGCGCGCTTCCTCCATATCCCCCAAGGCATACAAGGCCAAGGCATAATTATAGTGCGCAGGTCCCGATTGAGGAGCCTCGGTCATTGCTTGAGAAAAATACCGCTTCGCGTCGTCGAATTGCCTCGCGTGATACGCCTGCGTCCCCTGTTCAGTCAGCGTCAACACTTGTGGTTTCACTCCGGACTCGAGCGTCAATGGGACTAACGGCTTGGCCTTGTCCGTGGAACAGGCCACTGCTCCGATGAGCAAGAAGCACAGTCCAAGCAAGGGCAGAAGTTTCGTCACGACGTCAGGTCTCATCGGCATTTTACGCCTTCATATGTTTCCGCGTCTCTTCCTCGAACGCTTTCCGATACAACACGTCCCACTCCGCGCTCCCCTCGACGATCCCGCGCGAGTAAGTCGCCAACTTCGCTTTGACCTTTCGATCGATCTCTTCTTCTTGCGCCAGCTCGGATGCGAGCACCCGTTTAATCTCTTTTAAGACCCGGCCCTCATCGGCCTGCACCGTCACCAGCGGGCTTTTCTTGACCACTTGTAGGATGACGTGGGAGAGGTGGCTGATTTTATCCTCGCTTAACATATCAAGCCCGTGAAACGTGAGATGTGAAAGATGAGAGGTGAAGTGTACGGAGTTGGGCGTTCGAGCATTTCAGGTTTCACCTTTTTACGTCTCACGCATTATAAGATGATGCCTCGCTCTCGCGCCAGCTTACTCTTCACCATCGTAAACATCCGCTGATAGTCCACGTGTCCCCGCTCAATGTCTTGTTCGTAGGTCTTCAACAGTTGCCGCACTTCGGCGTTCAGGCGGTCTTCGACCGACAGTTCCTCGATGATGGCATGATCGATCTGCCCGACGAACGCCTTGCGATCCCCGACGATCGCCACCTGCCCCTCCTGCTGCAGCCTAGCAACAATCGACTCCGAGATATGACGGACGCGTTCTTTCGACAATCGCATGGCTACCAGACCCTGTAAAAACTACGTTGGCACACGAGAACTTTGGTGGTTCGCACGGGAAGCACAACAAGAAAACACCCCCGCAGGATACTCAAACAGATCGTCCAGCAAGGCCGCAGCGAGAGTAGACCCAAGGCGTACCCTCTGTTGTACGTGGAGGGTCTGAACGATGCGAGATCGTTGCCGGCGAACTGTTTCAGCATCCTTCTATATCTTCTCGATCCGAATGGTCGGCTGGTCCATCACTCGCCGCAACACCGAGGCATCCCCGAGAATGCGGCCGATCACGTTGACACGGTCGGCCGGGACCGGATCCTGCCCCATACTCATCGGGGTGCGTCCAAAAAAAATGGCCAGGACCTGCCCGGCCCCCCAGAATGCGACATCGCCGACTTTGACTTGACTCGTCGCTGTCTCTCGATGGTCCTTCACCCCGGCCAATTTAAAATAGAACTCTTCGCCCCACGTGTTGACCGGACTTTCAACCGGTAATGCGGCATAGACTTCTTGCGCTGTTTTCGTCGACTTAAGTTCGGCGTCGAGCTGCACAGATCCGACCGTAATGCGAATTTTGTTGGGAAGATCAGCCATGATGTTTCCGTCAGTACCTTCCAGTGCCGAACAGATGAAAACCCGCTCAGGACGCGGACCTTAGCTTGTTTATTCTGTGAAATCAAGGCTACAATCCGGGAATCCTATGCTCGCATCATCCTTCGTGCTGCTCAAAGGTATCGGTCAAAGTTCCGAACGCCGTCTCTGGCAGGAGGGCATTCTCGATTGGGCTTCATTCCTCCGATCTCCAAGCCTGCCTGGCATCTCCTCGACCAGAAAAGAGTGGTATGACGGCGAACTCAGGACCGCTCAAAGACACTTGAACGATGGCGATGCGCACTTCTTCAGCACCTGTCTGAAGAGTCGGGAGCACTGGCGCCTCTTCGAAACATTTCGTTCTCGTACGCTGTATCTGGACATTGAAACGACAGGGCTGTCTGCGCGCGAGGGGCACGTAACGGTGGTGGGATTGTTTCGTAACGGACGCATGACGAGCTTGGTCCGAGGAGAAACGTTAACCGAGGACCGATTGCACGCGGAACTGGAACAGACAGATCTCTTCATCACATTCTTCGGCAGCGGGTTCGACGTTCCCTACTTGCAGGCGAAGTTCCCTCGGTTGAATTTCAAGAAGCCCCACTTCGATCTCTGCTTCGCCGCGCGCAGGCTCGGCCTGCAAGGCGGGCTGAAACACATCGAGCGCGAGGTTCAGATTGCACGCGAGACTGATGTCGCCGGGCTCGATGGGTGGGAAGCCGTTCGTCTCTGGCACCAGTGGTGCACAGGAGATGAGGCTGCACGCGATCTGTTGTTGCGATACAACGCGGCCGATACCATCAACCTGGAACCGCTCGCGATAATACTCTACGACCAGATGGTCGCGCGATTCGGCCCACCGTCTATGGGGTTTCCACCCGTCCATCGCCACAAGCCAGTCGAGGTCGCTCCATGACACAACCCCGGCAGTGGACCGGAGTCGGCCGCACCGAGACAGGTCACGTACGCGCGTCGAACCAGGATGTACTGGCTCTCCTGGATGACTGCGGTGTCTGGATCGTGGCAGACGGGATGGGTGGGCTCCCGGCAGGAGATGTCGCGGCCCACACTGCCGTGGCCGTGGCCACACAGCGGGCGAAAGAACGAGCGGCTTGGCTCCGCGAGCACCCGAGCGCTGCTGCCGAATTCATGGCGGATCTCGTCACGAGCGCCAATCAGCAAATCCATGACCTCATGCTGGCGAAACCATCCTTGAAAGGGATGGGCACAACCTTCGTCGCTTTGGCCATCACACCGGCTCCGACACCGATTGCCCATATTGCCTACATGGGAGATAGCCGCGCCTACCTGTATCGGACAGGACACCTCACGCAATTGACGCGCGATCACACCCTCGTCGAAACATTTGTGCAGCGCGGCTTGATCGATGCCGCCACGGCACTCACACATCCTGATCGTCACATCTTGACCAAAGGCCTCGGCATGGGCGTCGATATGCAACCGGAGCTGACCTCGATACCGGTCACCCCTCACGATCTGATGGTGCTCTGTAGTGACGGGCTCACGAAAATGTTGACGGATGCCGCCATCGCATCGATACTCTCCCACACGGTCGGCCATCCCCACCGGGCCTGCCACGATCTGATAGAAGATGCGCTGAACAGAGGGGGACAAGATAATGTGACCGTGATTGTCGTGGCGTATCATTAGCCCATATGCCCGTGAACATGGCCCCATATAATTTCCGTTGACAAGACGAACCTGGCTGTGTAGCTTGCAATTCTAATCAGATCCTCCTTTCCCGCTATAGAGGAGGCTACGACATAAAGAGGCTCCCATGCCCAGTATTATTCGCGGCGCCCTGTTCGCCGCCGCGTTGCTCTTGATGACAGGCCACACGGCAGTCGGTTTCGCTTATGAATCGACTGGTCCGGAAGCCGCCATCCGCACTCTGGTTCGCGCCAACGCCGAACTGGATATGGCGACCCTCTCTCGCCTCATGGCGCATGATGCCGATATCACCAGCTATACCATCGGCGGACGGAAGTACGTGGGGTGGCCGGAGGTCGAACATGACATGCAAGAAGAGTTTTCCTCCGTGGCCAAACTTGAGATCCCTATCACTGAGCTCAAAGTCTGGACGAAAGGATCTGTGGCCTGGTTTACCATGGAACTGGACTACATCCGGTACGTGGGAGAGGGACCAAATCAACGGAGAATGGTGCTTCCTCTTAGAGAAAGTGGAGTCTTAGAGCAGCGCGGAGGACAATGGGTGCTGCTGTCCTGGCATGAGTCGCTCCGGAACATGCAACTCGGCGCCCTGTCAGCCCAGCAATCCACGACATCGACATCTTCTCCGCAACACGTGGTCAACAATGCTCCAGCTTCCCCAACTCCTGACTTAAGCGGGGAATGGGATATTCTCGAGGTGGAGGACGACAAGGCCTACAAGGCCACACTCGATAAAGCCGGCAACGG
>JBDTPK010000315.1:0-4243 GCA_039932735.1 Nitrospirota bacterium | reverse complement strand
TATCGCACTTCCAGGGTCCCTTCCATCCCTTTGTCGCGATGGCTGGGCAACGGCCAGAGGCGCTTGTCGCAGTAGATGGGAAATGTGCCAGGCTGAGTTGGCGTAAAAGTAACGGTGATCGTTTTGCCGGCACTCACTTCCTGTTCGACGGATAGGTTTCCGGCCGGCTCCTTGATGATGAAATTGTGCGGGATAATCGTTGTCACACTAATCAGTGTCAGTTCAACCGGTTTCCCAGCTTCGACAATCAAATGGTTGGGAGTGTAAGAGTAACTATCAAGTGTGACCGTGGCTCGCTGCATCCCGTCTGCCGCCATCAGAATCTTCATAGGAGGGCCGGACCGGGAGCGCTCCTCTGCATCAACGATTGTCAGACCAACAGATGTCAGCAACCCGACAAACGCCAACATAGGGATCAATCGCATATGCACTCCATTGATGAGGCAGTTCTAACAGGAAGGACTGGAATGGGTCAACTTTACCCAGGAGTTTCATGGACTTCGGGTGCCTTGACCTTCGCATGTTAGGCGTTATCTCCCAAGGTATCGCCTTGGTAGTCTCGATTGAGATGCATTTCAAGGAATGGATTAGTACAATGGCTTGCAATGATGACTCGCCCAATGACGGGGCGAGAACGTGTGTTGAAGGAGGATCTCGATGAAGTGGATGAAAGGCATATTCCTGCTGTTGGCCGCCAACATTCTGATCATGGTGACGCTCTCGCTCACCGTGCCGTTGCTGATCAATATCGTGCTTCCCATGTTCGGGATCGATCTGCGGGGATCGGTCGACCTCAGCTCGTTAGTCTGGGCTCTTGTCCTTGGCTTTGGTGGAGCCTTTATCAGCTTGGCGTTTTCTAAACAAATGGCTCGGGCCATGCTGGATTGCCGCCGAATCACCCAACCCCGGTCGCAAGCCGAACAGGTCATTTACGGCTCCGTCCAGGAGATCGCGCAACGGCTTCACATTACGATGCCTGAGGTGTGGGTCTATGAATCCCCCGATCTCAACGCCTTCGCCACTGGCCCCAGCAAGAACAACTCCATGGTGGCCGTCTCGACTGGATTGTTGAGCAACCTACAAGAACAGGAAGTCCGAGCCGTCCTCGCCCACGAAATGGGACATATCTACAACGGGGACATGTTCGCGACGACCGTGTTGGCGGGTCTGATGAATACCTTCGTGTTCTACATCGCAATGTGGGTGCGTCGGTTCTTCGCAGAGCGCGATCAAGCGATGCTCGGTTTTGGATTATCGATCGTGATCCAGATCATCGTCAGTATCCTGGCCTCGATCCTGATCAGCTGGTTTTCACGTCAGCGTGAATTTGGGGCGGATGCCTTTTCCGCTAAGGTATACGGCAAGGATTCGATGATCTCGGCCCTGCGCGCGATCGATCGATGGGTTACCCGTTCGCAGATCCAGTACTCCACGCAGGACGCGCTCGCGACGATGAAGATCTCCGGTAATTCCTCAGGCTTCATGCGTTTTTTTGCTACGCATCCGCCGATGGAAGCGCGCATTGAGGCCTTAGAACGACTCTAACCGGAGGTGTCCGATGGAAAGATTGCGGCACACAGTGGTGGGATTGTTCGCAGCAATTGGCGTGATCGCCGGTGGTGGATCGAGCGGCTTACTTGAGCCACGAGAAGCAAGAAGGAGCCATACTCATGGCACCAGAGACGCCCATCGTCTATGACTTTACGCTAGACGACATCGACAGGAAGCCGGTTTTATTGAACCAGTTCCGCGGCAAGGTGCTGTTGCTGGTCAACACGGCCAGTTCCTGCGGCAATACGCCGCAATATAATGGCCTTGAGATGATGTATGAGCAATATCGCGAAA
Organism: Nitrospirota bacterium; assembly: GCA_039932735.1. Taxonomy (GTDB): domain Bacteria; phylum Nitrospirota; class Nitrospiria; order Nitrospirales; family Nitrospiraceae; genus Palsa-1315. Next base: position 2,398 of record JBDTPK010000315.1, on the reverse strand, counting down.
AAGGCTTTGAGATCCTGGCGTTCCCTGCGGACAATTTCTGGCAGCAAGAGACAGGAACGAATTCAGAGATCAAATCATTCTGCCACACCAAGTACAACCTGTCGTTTCCACTCTTCGGCAAGATCAGTGTGAAAGGCGTCGATACACATCCTCTCTACCGGTAATCTGACTGAACAGAGCTCGTTCCCCGGCGAGGTGGAGTGGAATTTCCAGAAGTATTTAGTCGATCGGTCAGGAAAGGTCGTCGCACGATACCATCACCGCGCGAAGCCGTTGGCGCCAGAGATCGTGAAGGATGTTGAACGAGCGCTCGCGGCCCGCTATACCTTTCAGCCTTGTCGAAAAAATGATATGTGCGTTCGATATTCCTGAATGGCTGCGGCCAGAGCCTGGCTGCCGCGAGGAATATTCGCATCGAGTGTGTCTTCGATCACCTGATCGTCGATTTCCACATCGTAGCGATCTTGCACGTTCGTTCTGACTGGCCCCTGTGTGATCTCGCGCGGCATAAAAATCTCTTTCCAGACTTCTTTCTCGACCAGACACACGTCTCTAAATCGTTCATAGAGCAGCGTCAGTTTTTCTTGATCCGTGACTTTAATCCGTTCTCCCATCTTGCTCCTTTCCCTACTTCATCCGCATTATTCATGAGCACATCTGCCACATTGCCAAAGTTTTGACGAGAAGCCTGAGGCTAGTGTGGGCCCCTGCCAGCAGGGGTAGAGTCCTCGACGATCGTAAACCGCATGGTGCCCACTTGGTTGGCTGCATGAAAGGACTGTTGTCCTAACGGCGTGATGAACAGCTTCACGAAATATGTCCCGACTTCCCAAGCGTTTCCAGGCTTCTTGAGTTCTAGGAATCCATAGCGTTCATGTCCCGGCACTTCCAAGGTGTCTTTACCGAGCGGCACGGATGAGAGGACGCCCTTCTCACCCTCCAGGAACCATTGTGCGCTGAACTGAGCAGGGTCCTCCAGCGGGGCCGACTCGAACACAATATAGATCATGGGTATATCCCGAGGAAACACCGACCCCGGTTCGATGGGTTTTAGCCGGGGATCTTGCGTGTACCAGCCTTTCCGTCCGAATGTATCCCATTCGACGTCATACCCTTTGGCCATCTTGATCCAGGTAAAAAGAGACTGGGGGATGCCCTTACTTTGTTGGTCGAACGACGGGCTTTGCGTGGGGTCGACCTCGGTCGTCGTTTGTTCCTTCGGCGCGAACAGATCACGCGCCTCGGCGTCCTGACAAACACACACGACAACGCTCAGGCCGACCAATACGATTGCCAGGAGCTGTGTTCCTATACGTTTGATCTCTAACAATGGAGCCATTATGAACCGCTGTCCCCTCGTACCGATATGGTATCGAGAGATCAATACGGGGTCAATCACTGACTGAACCACTCATCTCTTATGCTCCGTGCCCTCTTATGGTACGCTCGAGCAGAGTTTCTTGTCAGAAAAGGTTCCTGTGCGTTCCACACTGCACCATCACATGCCAAAGACGGCGCCTGCCAGGCTGTCACGCAAGGAAGCGGGGAACAGTACCTCTCTGCTTTTGCTCTACTCCTTCAGGCAGGCCCGTTCCAATTGTGTGTGCTGTCGGCATTGCCCCAGCTTATCGGGACAGGAGCCCAACTCGCCTCTGTAAAGTTGTTACAGTGGTTCCCCGATCGCAAAGCCCGCATTTTTGCAGGCACCGTTGGGCAAGCCTTCGTCTGGATTCCCATCGTGCTCCTGCCGTTGGCGTTTCCAGAGTGGGGGCCTTAGCCTGTCGTGAGTGGCGCTGCCGCTTATTGTGCGTGCGCTCAATTCACCACGCCTGCGTGGAATAGCTTGATTGCCGATTGGCTTCATCAGCATGAACGGGGACCCTATTTCGCACACCGAGCCAAAATTATCGCAGGCTTCAGCTTCTTTGCGCTCTGCGGAGCTGGATGGGTGCTGAGTCTCTGGCAACATTCTAGTGCCGCCTGGTAGGGATTCGTGCTGATCTTTATCTTGGCCGGAAGCGCTCGCATCATCTCGGCCTTGGCCTTGTCACCCGTTCAAGATGTGGATCCGACCGCCCACCGGGAAGCGCAACAAGGATGTCGTGGCTTTATTCGTCAGAATGCGACGAATGATTTTCGTCGTTTTCTGCTTTTTTCAGGCCTGATGCATGCGTCCGTTTTGGTCGCCTGTCCATTTTTTGTCCTGTACCTGTAGCAAGATCTTCACGTGTCATACCCCGGCTACGGAGGATGGTTGGCCACCGGCCCCCTCGGTCAACTTCTTACCCTGCAGGCTTGGGGCTATTTCGGGGACCGCTTTGAAACAAAGCGTTATTATCCATCACCGGCTTTACGGTGCCATTTTTGCCGATGCTCTATCTTGTGAGCACGAATCTAG
>JBDTPK010000314.1:0-4247 GCA_039932735.1 Nitrospirota bacterium | reverse complement strand
CGGCCGACAAGGTCTTTTTCTGCCTGCCACACCATTCCTATCTCTGTTTTAGGGGCCTCATATTCGCTTTGACTTTCACGGCGATAGACACTATTGTTATGCACATATTTGAGGCGACTTTTCATGCCCCCTCGCCGAATATCCCCGGTGCTCGCTGTGGGGATGAAGGCGGCGAGAGCCCATCGCTTTGGCGAAGAAGGCTAACGGCTTTAAAGAATTTTCCAAGATACCACGCCGCATGGTGCATGGTGGGGGGAGCATTATTGGTCTGCAGCCAGCGTCCGTTTTGTGCTGCGAGGGCTAAGTTCGTCATGACCGTCAGGGAGGTATCCATGAAAGGGGAGAATTGCGTGAATACGTTGATACCAAAATTCAGCTCTCGAATCGTGACCGTCATCTGTGGAGGGTTGTTGCTGAGCGGATGTGTGATGGCCGAGAAATACGATGCGGAAAAAGCGCGCAGCCTCAACTTCCAACGCCTTCTTGCTCAGGAAGAGAAGCGCACAGGTGAGCTCGATAGTGAAGTGAAGCGGAGCAGAAGTGAGTTGATGGAGTATGAAGCCAGGAATCGTGAGCTGACGGCGCAGGTGCAGGCCGTCCAGGAACAACTAGGTCGTGCGCAGGAGGAAGCTGAGGTCATGAAGGAATCTGCGTTGTTGGAGCGCAAAGCCAAAGCCGATGTGAAGCGCATGCTCAAACCGACGCGCAAGATCGTGCCAGTGGACCAGACTCTCGATGCCATGGGCGCGACCCCGTCGGCACTCGGGGCCGCTCCGGAGAGGTCGGCAATGCTCAAGCACACAGAATCGTTGCAGGGAGGCACGAGATCGTCTGAGGTTCATGTTGTGAAACCAGGCGAAACTCTCTATCGGATCAGCCGACATTATGGGGTGACGGTGGACAAGATCAGAAAGTGGAACAAGCTGCAGGACGATATTATTGAAGTAGGACAGAAGCTCATCGTAGGCCAAGAGTAATAGGACGGCCACGTGGCCCCGCCGCAATACTCACTCAGTCTCGACCAATTTGCTCAGTATGCCGGAGAGGGGAATCTCGTTCCGCTCTATCGAGAGATCCTCGCAGACTATGAAACTCCCGTCTCTGCCTTTGCCAAAATCAATCATGGTCCTTCAGCCTACCTCTTAGAGTCCATCGAGGGAGGCGAGAAATGGGCACGGTACTCCTTTCTCAGCAGCGGTTCGCCCGTTGTTGTCTATGAGGATCGAGGCGATCTTCTTGTTGTGCAGGGGAGGCGCAAGAAGCGCATTCCGAGCCGTGGGAATCCACTTGATCGTCTGCGGGAGCTGATGGAAAGCTATCGTCCGATCACTATGCCGGACCTTCCTCCGTTTGTCGGCGGCGCGGTCGGATATCTGAGCTACGACATGGTGCGCACGTTCGAGGATATGCCTGCCCGCCAGAAGGACTCGCTCAATCTTCCTGATTTTGCCTTCCTGCTCACTGATACGATGCTGATCTTCGACAATGTTGCTCAGAAGATCAAAGTGGTGGCCACCGCGTCTGTCAAGGCAAAGGGGGCACGCGGCATCAAGGCCGCCTACCGATCCGCAACGGAACGGATCGAGCGCATGATCATGAGGCTCAGACGTCCGCTCCGCCGACCGCGTCCTCATCGCCGCCGCAAGCCGGTGACCTTCACGGCGAATATGAGCAAGGCAGATTTCGAGAAAATGGTCATGCGGACAAAGGAATACATTCAGGCCGGCGACATCGTACAGGCGGTATTATCCCAGCGATGGGAGACCAACGTGCAGGCGTCTCCGTTGCAGCTCTATCGCGCGTTGCGCGTCGTGAATCCATCCCCGTATATGTATTACCTGCGTATCGCGGGAGTCGAATTGGTCGGTTCCTCTCCGGAAACGCTGGTCCGTTGCGAAAATGGCGTCATTTCCGTCCGTCCTATTGCCGGTACGCGCCGCAGAGGCCTCAATCTTGATGAGGATCAGCAGATGGAACGGAGGCTCTTGGCGGATGAAAAGGAACGGGCTGAGCATGTGATGCTCGTCGATCTTGGGCGGAACGATGTCGGCCGCGTAGCGAAACCAGGCTCGGTCACGGTAGATTCGCTCATGCACGTCGAACGGTATTCCCATGTCATGCACATCGTGTCGAATGTGACAGGACAATTGGATACGTCGAAGACGTCGTACGACGTGTTGCGGGCCTGTTTCCCTGCCGGTACGGTTTCCGGGGCTCCGAAGATCCGGGCCATGCAGATCATTGATGAACTCGAGCCGACACGGCGAGGCCCCTATGCCGGTGCGGTGGGCTACTTCAGCTTCTCCGGCAACATGGACATGTGCATTAATATCCGCACAGTCATCGTGAATAAACACCAGGCCTTCATTCAAGCAGGAGCCGGCATCGTCGCCGATTCGAACCCTGAACACGAATATGAAGAGACCTGGAATAAGGCTCGGGCTATGATGAATGCCATCGAATTGGCAGAACAGGGATTGGAATGAGCCTATGCGGCGTGAGGGGGTGCGGCGAGCAGCTCTCGCTAATGCTTCCCCTTACGCCTGACGGCTCACACCGAGCGATTTAGTATGCTACTGATGATCGACAACTATGATTCCTTCACCTATAACCTTGTGCAATATTTTGGGGAACTGGGTGAAGATGTTCGGGTATTCCGCAATAATAAGATTACGATCGATCAGATCGAGTTGCTACAACCCAGCCGCATTGTCATTTCTCCTGGGCCCTGCACGCCGGTGGAAGCCGGCATATCGGTTGAAACCATCCGGCATTTCGGCGGGCGTCTCCCGCTCTTGGGCGTCTGTCTCGGCCATCAGTCTCTGGCCGTGGCGTTTGGCGGCGAAGTCGTCAGAGCCGAACGATTGATGCATGGCAAAACGTCGAAGATCCAGCACGACGGAAAAACGATTTTCCATCAGCTGCCTAGTCCTTTTGACGCCACACGCTATCATTCTCTAATTGTGAAGCGAGACACGTTGCCGTCCTGTTTGGAAGTCTCCGCCGAGACGAACGAAGGGGAAATCATGGGGCTACGCCATCGGTCCTTGGGTATTGAAGGGGTGCAGTTTCATCCGGAGTCGATCCTGACCATGGCGGGGAAGGATCTCCTTCGTAACTTCCTCAAACTTTAGCCGGCCTGCCAGGTCTCCCATCAATGATCAAAGACGCGATTGCCACACTCGCCGACCGTGGCTCCCTCACCGAACAAGAGGCCGAATCGGTGATGCTCGAGATCATGGAGGGCGCAGCGACGCAGGCCCAAATTGCGGCCTACTTGATGGGGCTCCGTTTGAAGGGAGAAACCGTCGAGGAGATTTCTGGTTCCGTGCGGGCGATGCGTGCCAAGGCTGTCCGCATTGCCGTCGGAAATCCCCTGGTCGTGGACACGTGTGGCACGGGCGGGGACGAGGCCCAGACGTTTAATATTTCCACCACGACGGCGCTGGTCCTCGTAGGTGCAGGCTTGACTGTGGCAAAGCACGGCAACCGTTCCGTGTCGTCCAAGTCAGGGAGTGCAGACGTGCTCTCGGTCCTCGGGGTCAAGATCGATCTGCCGACTGAACGTGTGGCCGATTGTATCAATGAGGTCGGGATCGGTTTTCTCTTTGCTCCGCTCTATCATGGAGCCATGAAACATTGTGCCGGCCCAAGACAGGAGATGGGCATCCGGACCATGTTGAATCTCTTGGGCCCCTTGACCAATCCTGCAGGAGCCACCATCCAAGTCCTCGGCGTCTATGAGCGGCGTTTAACCTCTCTGTTAGGGAATGTGCTCATGCATCTGGGATCGCAACATTGTTTTGTCGTACATGGCATGGACGGACTTGACGAGATCACCCTCACAACGAACACGCAGGTTTCCGAGGCCAAAGGTGGCGTGCTCTCAAACTATATCCTGGACCCAGCGGAGTTCGGACTAGCGCTGGTCCCCGCCAAACAGCTGATAGGAGGGTCGCCGCAAGACAATGCTGCGATGACTCTCGAAATTCTCCAAGGGCGGAAGGGGCCGAAACGAGACATCGTCTGTTTGAATGCCGCCCCGGCTCTTGTTGCAGGGCGCAAGGCGGCGAGTCTTCAAGAGGGGTTTCTCTTGGCAGGCCAGGCCATCGACTCCGGTGCTGCGGCCGAGAAACTGGCTCGCCTCATTGCATTCACAAATAGGGGCTGACGCCACTGTGATTCTCTCTCGCATTCTTGAACATAAGAGAGCGGAACTCCGGCGCAAGCGAAGCCGAGGCTACCTC
>JBDTPK010000313.1:0-4265 GCA_039932735.1 Nitrospirota bacterium | reverse complement strand
TACGGAGCTGTAAAAATTCTGCATGGATTCAAGACGCCGCACGATCTGCTCTTTCGGGAACGGTTCGATGCCTGGCGGCGGCATCCCGATACGGAGGTGTTGTTGACCAGCGACCAGCCCGATAAGACGTGGCACTATCACTTCGGCGTGGTGACGGAGCTGTCCGAACAAGTGGCGGTGGACCCGGCGCGCGCCATGGTGCTGATGTGCGGACCGAAGATCATGATGCGCTTGGGCGTGTCGATCTGATGCAACGCGGGATTCCGGCGACGGCGATTTATCTCTCGCTGGAGCGGCACATGGAATGCGGGATCGGCCTGTGCGGCCATTGTCAGATGGGTCCATACTTCCTGTGCAAAGACGGCCCGGTGATGCGGTACAACCGGGTGTCACGGTGGTTGGGACAGACGGGAGTGTGATCGGTGATGGGACGACATCGCTATGAGTGACAAGAAAAGAATCAGCCAGCTCGTGACCCCCACACGGCCCAAACTCGGCATCTTCAAATTCGCCTCCTGCGACGGCTGTCAGCTCAGTATTCTCAATCTCGAAGATGACCTGCTCGCTCTGGGGCAGGCGTTGGACATCGCCTACTTTCCTGAATCCTCAAGCGACATGAGAGAGGGCCCCTACGACATTGCGTTGGTTGAAGGTTCCATCACGACGCCGGAAGATGCACATCGGATTTTGTCGGTACGGAAGCAAGCCACCCTGTTGATCACCATCGGCGCCTGCGCCACGGCAGGTGGGATTCAAGCCCTGCGTAACTGGGGGGGATGTCGAAGCCTTCAAGCGAGTGGTCTATCCCAGTCCTCAGTACATCCAGAGCCTGAGCACCTCGACAGCGATCTCGGAACATGTGCGCGTCGATTTTGAGTTGTGGGGCTGTCCGATCGACAAATCACAATGGCAACTATCCCTTTACTGTATAAAATGGGGGCCGATAATCGCCAGCAATAAAAAGAGATCAGAGCTTGAACTCCGGCTTGAACATCTCCACCGTTGCGGCGATTTGAGACTTCATAACATCAAGCGTTTCTATGACCGGAAGTCCATCGCTGAAGGTTATCGAGAGGGCATACTCTCGCTCCAGATGTATATCAAAGGCTCCTCCCCTCCCTGCATTGTGGAATACTTTTCCAGGAAGGCCATCGAAGCTGCCGGGATGATCACACTTAAAGGTGAATCCCTTCATGACATCCCCTTCGACGACAGTCAGTTCCCGATGCTTGTCTGGGTTGGAAATGTCACGCAAGGTTTTAGTCCAATCGACTCCTTTGTAAGGCTGGTACGTCTCGACAGCATTGATGTGCTCACTCGTCAGGCCCTTCAAGTATCGTCCGACTTTGCTCCTGAATCCTTCAGGGCTGCTTTCAATGGGGAATTGAGTATCACGCTGAACTGTCCCGGAGTCGGCCTTAGCCAGCTCGTATATGATGTAATCGAGAGCAGATCGAAAGTTATGGATACAATCGCTGACGGCCAAAACAATGCACATAGGGATAATGGTCTTGGTGATATCCATACTAATCTTCTGCGTTTTAGGATCATGCTTCACGATCATGCTGTCGTATTGTGCTTGGCGGATAATTTCGACTTCAGCTATAATTTCCCGAAGGTGTTTATCGGCCCGTTCAATCCGTCTATCTGCACCAATGAGAGGGTGGTCCATGTCTCAGATCCAACAAAAACAGAAAACGCCGAAAGGCGAAGAGATTCCCATCCCAAAGCGGGGCGACTTCTTCAAGAATCTGAAGAAAGCCGCAACGCCATCAGCGCCCAGCCGTCCGAAGAAGTAACGTCTCAAACTGCGCCTTCCCATCCTCGCGGTGATTGTACCGCCACGCATACTCGTTCAAATAACCCTGAAGGTGCTTTTTAGAGACGGCATGATACACGCCACCAATCCCACGTTTGACCAACGACCAAAAGCCTTCAATGGTATTGGTATGCACATCCCCGCTCACATAGATTTTCTCCGAATGACGAATGCGACGATGCTTAAGCCCTGCTTTCCAAGCGAGTTGTACGTCCGTCATTCGTCTGTGTAGATCGTGGACTTCGGCAAGGCTTTTTCAAGAATGTGCGGCATGACTACAGCCCTGGTTACATTGTCAACCGTGACAGCGGCCACTTGCCCCTTGCGCTGAACGATTCCCAGCACGGGTGTCTTCTTAGAGTGAAACATCCCTGGTCGGCCTGTGCGACCATACTCTCGTCCACCGATGTACGTTTCATCGACTTCAATGGGTTGTCCATTCGTAAACGGCCCGTCTCCCTGTTGCATCAACTCTTTCCGAATCAAGAACGCCATACGCCATGCGGTTTTGTAGGTGACGCCCAATTCTCGTTCAAGCTGCTTGGCAGAGATGCCGCAGCGAGTGCTTGTCATCAGGTACATGGCATAGAACCACAAATGCAGCGACGTGGAAGATTTATGGAAGATCGTTCCAGCGGTCGGATGCAGGTGATGGCCACAAGCGGTACACGTCCACGATTGACGCTGTTGCGAAGTCGCATAGCGTTCAAATACACGCTTCGCATTGCACTTGTGGCAAGTGGCGCGCTTTCCATCCTTGGAAAACTTATTGCGCCAGAGCCATTCCAAGCAGGTTGCATCGTCAGGGAATTCGCGCATGAAATCCATGAGCGTGTATTGCGACTCGGAGGATTTTGCGCGGATCGGCTTGTTTCTATTTACTGGTGCCATGATTCATTCCCCCTTGTTGGGAGAAATATACATGTTTCAATTTATACAGTCAAGGGATAGTTGCGATCACAATTACTCCGGGTGATCACCGATCTGTTAGCCGGCGTACTGCTGCAGCTGCCGACGCATAGTGTATGCATCGAATGTAAACGCCGGGGAAACATCTGTGTGATGGTTGCCAAGGGGATTCCCTGTCCCGGGCCGGTGACACGCACCGGGTGCGGCGTGATTTGTCCCAGCATGGGCCGGGACTGTTATGGCTGTTTCGGCCCGGTCGAAGGGCTGCATGAAGGTCCCGGACTCCCTCCGAATACGGCCTCGCTGGCCAAGGAGTTTCACCAGGGGCTCCAGCTCATTCCAGTCGAGGTATTGCGCCGGTTCCGCGGCATCAACGGTTCAGTAAGGCCGTTCCGTGAGGAGAGCCAGGCATGGAAACGAAAAGAAGCGTGAAGCGTTGGCCGAGCAGGTGAGATACCGGAGGAGCAGCGGCAGAAACGCATGCCGGGTGAGCTGAAGAAGGTCGAGGCTAAGGTTCAGGTTAAGCGAAGCCCTCAGTCTTAACCCACAGAGAGTGGTGAGGTGTAAACGGGATGTTCCCTTGTCCCGCTTCGTTGCCGGACGACTCAGGGGGCTTATACTGCACGCGGGCCGGGCCGGTTGATTGATTCGGAACCAGATAAGCCATGGGAGGCATGCCGGATCGGGGATGGCGCATAGCAGGAGGAGGGGAAGTGGTTTACATTTTCGAATGGGACCCGTCTCATTTCCGCGCGACTGGCCACTCGGCAAGAACGGAGGCGATATGAAGAAGAACGATAGGCGGAAAAGGCCGACAGCTGACCGCGATACGATGCGCCCGGAGTACGACTTTTCCGGCGCCGTGCGCGGGGCCACAGCCGCGCGATATGCGTAGGGTGCGAATGTGGTGGTCATCGATCCGTCCGTTCTTGACGTGTTTCCGAACGGCACGTCCGTCAACGAGGCCCTCCGAGCTCTGGCTCCGGTTCTTCGACGGAAACGTCGGGCGCCGGCACGACGGCGCAACGCCTGACATGGCAATCGAGGGGGCCGCTTCTGAAACACGGGTGGGGTCATTGCTTGACTTTGCACTGCACCAGCGCTGCCGGAAAAACCTCCTGCCCGGGCCGTGTCAAGAAATCCGTCCGGTCGGTCTCGTGATGAACAATCGTCTGCTGGTCGTTGCCACGAGTGGTGAGGAGGGAGAGAGCTCCCGGGTATTCTACGCGAAGGTGGCGAGCCATACTCCATCTCTGCTTCTCCGCAGTCCGCTGGACGGACTGTGGGCCTCTCAAGGAGGTGGTGTTATGCGGATCTGCATAAGATGTCGTGATAACGACCACAAGAACTGCAACTGGCTGAAATGGCAGGGTTTGTCGCGTATATTTCAGGAGAACCGATGGCGTGTTATACGGACAGAAATTGGCAGATCCGGCTCTTATGCGGATCCGCCTAGTCATTGTTGAGCCGACGCTTCGCGTCGTCTCAACAGCCCCGCGGATGGTCATCCACCGGTTGGCCCGCGAAGCGCGGCCCA
>JBDTPK010000312.1:0-4271 GCA_039932735.1 Nitrospirota bacterium | reverse complement strand
CCAGGTGTATTTATTTTGAAATCATGGTGCGACCGCGATGGCGGATTGTAGTCGGCGGGAATGATCTTCGTTCCCTCAACGTGCAATCGGAAGCTGGGACCTTCGTTTTGACCTCTGCCCCTGTATAACAGGAGTCCACCAGCGACGTTCTCGCGTCGCTCAGAGGCTCAACCTACCAAAGCCGTATGCCCCCGAAGCGTATGCCTCGTCCATTTGCTCGCTGCGGCCTTGCTGGGCGGCATTTTTGAACGTCCTGAGGGTATTCTGGCTTCAGCGCAATAAGCAAAACTCCAACCATGTTTTTGGCATCAACTGAGTTTCTCCGCAGCCTGCTAAGGATCAGTGGGACAGGCACCGCCGCAGGCGTTTGATGAATTACGGTGAGAATTGTTTCGGGCGCGCACGACTCAGCTAGTCGAAGATCGTTCGCCGCAGTAGAACAGATACGGTCGGGCAGGCTCCTAGCCCGTAATAGAAACATTCGTTGGGTGAGTATCCTCTCGCGCAACGCCCCTCACATTGCCTATCTGATCGATCATCAGTTGACAGGATTGCCGGTGAATCAGTAGCCTGTCACCGTTTCCCGTTCCTCTTTCACCTCAGAGAGTGATCCGATGCCTGAGCCAAAGATGAGCAAGCCGGATGCCGGCGAGCTGATACGTAAACTGCACGAGCGGCCACAGATGCTCTGGGCCGAGCGGTTACACGCCCCTGCGCACGTCCACTACAAAACATTTCGCATGAGCGATCCACCGACACAGCGGACGGCAAGTCGTAACGAGTTCAGGTCCTTCCTGGAGGCTTTGAAGGTCTCTGCCGACGCGATGGTGATTCGAGAGGCGTTTGGCTACGGTTTGAAGACAGCGGCGACCGGCGATCGGCTGATCGTGATCTGGCAAGCGCACACGGAGTACTATAGTTATCAAATCTGGCATATGCCATCTGACTATGCTGGGGGGGTGACTTTTGGCCCGATGACCTTCCCTGACTACTGGTTTCCAGCCACACCGCTTGGAGGAGAAGTATGTCACCTTGATATCGTACTGATGGCTGAGCCTTTGCCGGCCAGTGAGGCGTTTAGCCGGGAGTTTCCCGGTCCGATCCTCTATGGGAGCCGGATTCTCGATGAGGAGACCTCGCTGGTCACCAGCTTTACACCGGATGAGCATGGGCGCGAGCGCTATTGGGTGAGTGTCGGGTCCGGCATGTCCAGCAGGTCTCACTTGAAAGATATTGTCGATGCCATTGTTCGGATCGAAACCTACTACCATTTGTTGCTCATGCAAAAGCCGTTGTTTTCGGCTGCGGTCGATCAGGCCTACAAGTTTGAACAGGTGCACTTGAAGCAGCGTGAGATCATCAGTGGACATATCGGCCACGCCGACTCGCTGACGCTTCAACGCTGGCTCGATGGGCTGACACAAGACTGGTTAAAAACTACTCGGCTGTCCAGCAAGTTGCATTTTGAACTGTCAGCCGCTGTCCCCTACGACAAGATCGTCCACCGGACGCTGGCGTCACTCAACGAACAAACGCTTCCCCACTACCGCCCGATATCCGAGTATGTTCTCAGCGGGATCACCGGGGTGGCAGAGGGCTATCAACAACTCCTGAAGCGGATGGACACCCTGCGAAGCGGGTTTGAAGGGACGATCTCTATTATTCGCGCCCGCGTCGATCTCATGCTGCAATCTCAGAACCTGACGCTCTTGATGAGTGTCGACAAAACCACAAAAAGCCAGGCCATCCTCCAATATACGGTCGAAGGATTGTCGGTTATCGTGATTGCCTACTATCTCAGCGGGCTCATGTTCTATATCTTTAAGGGTCTTCATGAGATGGGGTGGCTGCGCAATGCAGATATTGCCGCTGCATTGTTCGTCCCACTCTCACTCGGTATCGCATTGGGGATTACGATCCTCGGACGAAAGCTTCTCCATAAGAAATTCTCCAGCGATGCCACGCCTACAGGGTCAGAGAAACCTCAAGCCTGAAGGGCGCAACAGAGAAAACAGTCAGGGTCGTTGTTGCACTCCCGTATTGATCGTAGCCAAATTGCTGGCATGCTCCCGAATGATGTTCTCCTGTGCCGATGCTCGGCATGCGTGCCTGTTGGGTTTGGCATCAAAATGTGGAACGAGAGTGCACGCCGGCTTCCTGTGAGAGATGCGATTTTTACAAGGTTGGTATACACTTCGGCTACGGTGCTCCTCGGTTGTGCACGCACACGATGACCAAACTCTTCTTAATCGGGGCCGGTGGGTTCATTGGCTCTGTCCTTCGCTATCTCGTCAGCGGCTTAGCGCAAACGCTCAGCCAAAGCATCGCATTTCCCTACGGCACGCTGACCGTGAATCTCCTCGGTTGCTTCAGCATCGGACTCTTGTCAGAGCTTACTGACGCCCGTGCACTTATCGGTACTGATACGCGAGCCTTTCTGCTTGTCGGCATTCTCGGAGGGTTTACCACATTCTCAGCCTTCGGCAATGAAACGATGAATTTGATCCGAGAAGGAGAAGCAGCTCTCGCACTGATAAATGTCAGCGCGCAAGTGTTGCTGGGGCTTGGAGCGGTCTGGGCTGGTTATACACTGGCCTATGTGATCTGGAGGTGATCCATGCTATCTGCAGACGGCTTTCGACTTCGAATGTATCTTGGTGAGGGTGACAGATATGAGAAGCAGCCGCTCTATGAATGGATCATTTCCCAAGCCAACGCACAGGGACTGGCAGGAGCCACGGTCCTCCGTGGCCTGATGGGGTTTGGCGCCAATACACGTGTTATTCATACCTTTAAGATTGAACGGCTGTCGGAAGATCTCCCGATCATCATTGAACTGGTGGATGCAGCCGACAAAGTGGAGGCCTTTCTCTCATTTGTCGAACAGCACATACACTCGAGCCTGCTGGCGACGATGGAAAGGGTTGAAGTCCGCTTCTACCGCGGGGATCAATCATCCTCGCCCAAGACATGTTCACAGTAAGGTTTCTCCCAAAAGGCTGCCTGGATGTTCCCACTAAGTTTCGCCTTCGAAAGGTTTTGGACCACTGTCGTGATTACGGAGACAAGACTGTTTAGACGACCGAACAGAACTACACAGCCGAGTGTACGGAACAGGCGGTCACGCATGTCACAGACGACAGTCATCTCTCACTGAGGTAGGGATCTATGATTTTCATCACTGGCGGTGCAGGCTATATCGGTTCACATACCTGCGTGGAGCTGCTCGATGCAGGGTGGGCTGTCACGGTGTTCGATAACTTTTCGAATAGCCATCCTGAGGCATTGGCGCGGGTGGAGCGCATCACGGGGAAAACGCTGCGCCTCGTGCGAGGCGACATCCGCGACCGTGCCGCCTTGGTGGCAGCCCTGCGCGAGAGCGGAGCCAGCGCGGTGATTCACTTCGCGGGCCTCAAGGCTGTGGGGGAGTCGGTCACACAGCCGCTGACCTACTACGACAACAATGTAGTTGGCACGCTGCGTTTGCTGGAGGCGATGGGGGAGTGTGGAGTGAAAACTCTGGTGTTCAGCTCCTCTGCCACCGTCTATGGAGATCCGATTCGACTGCCGCTGACTGAAGACCACCCGCTCTCTGCTACCAATCCCTATGGACGAACGAAGCTGATGATTGAGGAGATCCTGCGCGATCTGCACCGCAGCGATGCCTCCTGGAAGCTGGGCATCCTGCGTTATTTCAACCCGGCGGGGGCCCATACCAGCGGTCTGATCGGGGAAGATCCTCAGGGCATCCCAAATAATTTGCTGCCTGTCATAGCCCAGGTGGCAGTGGGGCGACGAGGTTGTCTCAACGTGTGGGGCAACGATTATTCCACTCCGGATGGGACGGGGGTGCGGGATTATATCCATGTCGTCGATTTGGCGTTGGGCCACCTGAAAGCGCTCAAGGCGCTGGAGGAATTACACGAGAGAACCGAATGTCTGACTGTGAATCTAGGCACAGGCACAGGGTATAGCGTGTTGGACATCGTGCGGGCATTTGAGCAGGTCAGTGGGCGGTCAGTGACGTACAAGGTGGCGCCCAGGCGTTCCGGCGACATTGCCTCTTGCTATGCTGATCCACAACGGGCATTTGAATTATTGGGCTGGCGGGCGGAACGTGGAATTGCCGCGATGTGTGCCGATGCTTGGCGCTGGCAAAGCGGTAATCCTAAAGGGTATGCGGGCTGATTCTCCTTCATCCTGCGCGAGAGTTCCAGCGATAATGGAGACGGACAGCAGGGAGAGGGCCCGTCAAGGACGAGGCGTGGGTT
>JBDTPK010000311.1:0-4285 GCA_039932735.1 Nitrospirota bacterium | reverse complement strand
GATAGCCGGTGCAGACCTTGAGTTCCTTACAGCCGTCGAGCACATCCAGTTTCGTAACGGCCAGCGACGTGAGTCCATTCACTTTGGTGGCATAGCGCACGATGACGCCGTCGAACCAGCCGCAGCGGCGCGCCCGCCCCGTCGTCGATCCGAATTCTTTCCCTCGCGTTTGGAGTCCCTCTCCCACCGCATCGGTCAATTCTGTGGGGAACGGCCCACTGCCGACCCGCGTGGTGTAGGCTTTGGCGACCCCGAGCACCGCGTCGATCTTCGTGGGCCCCACGCCCGTTCCCGTTGAGGCGCCGCCAGCGGTTGAACTGGAGGAGGTGACGTAGGGATAGGTACCGAAGTCTACGTCCAAATGTGTCCCTTGCGCCCCTTCAAACAACACGGTCTTCCGTCTCTCGATCATCGTATTGACCAGCATGGCGGTATCGACGATATGGCTCTTCAGCCGATCGGCATAGCCCATATACTGGTGGAACACCTTTTCAACATCGAACCGTTCCAGCTTATACAGTTGCTCGAGAAACCAATTGATCTCGACCACATTCTCTTCGAGTTTGGTTCGAAACGCCTTTGGATTCAGCAGATCCCCCATTCGAATACCGACCCGCGACATCTTATCGGCATAGGACGGACCAATCCCCCGTCCTGTCGTGCCAATTCGGCGAGAACCTTTAGACTGTTCAGAGGCTTTGTCGATGGCCTTGTGATAGGGCAGAATGAGATGGGCGCGCTGACTCACAACAAAATTCTTTCCGATTTTGACCCCTTGAGTCTGCAGATGGTCCAGTTCCTCAATCAACGAAGCTGGATCCACGACGACCCCATTCCCGATCACACAGAGCGTCCCACGATAGAGAATGCCTGAGGGGATGAGGTGAAACACGAAGGTGCCGCGCTCATTAATCACGGTGTGCCCCGCGTTGGACCCTCCTTGGTAGCGAACCACCGCGTCAACATCGCGGGCCAAGATATCCACGATCTTGCCCTTACCTTCGTCGCCCCACTGCGCCCCGATCACCACGAGATTTCCCATTGCCTACATGCTCCCAAAAAAAGAGCCCTGGCTAGACCGAGAGCCAGAGCAGAGGAACCATGGTAGGAGCGCCTCTTGATTTTGTCAAGAACCGTGAGGGTCAAATCGTTCTGAGTTCTTCTCTTTTCTCATCTTCAATCGGACGCCATGTCCATAAGTCCTGATATGGCCATCAGTGGTTTCTGGACCCTTTCAGATCTCGGAATCAATCGTCGTCGATCGTCTTTCCTGTAGCCGGCATCATTGCTGAGGATAGAACTCGCGACGCTGCGCCCACGATTCTTGTAGATGCATGACCGCCTGTTCAAGGGCTTCATCCCCAGCGATACTACGCAAGACATCCTTGGCCTGGTCTTCCAGCGGATAAATTGGGGCTGTCCGAAGCGAGCGGTGAATGACCGGATACACATTCGACTTGATCGGCACGTGGAGACGCAGCAGTTGCGACCAGGCTCGGCCATCTACGCGAGCGACGATTTGTCCTGTCGCGACATCCAACAGAGCCAACTCAGCCAAGGCATAATTATTCGCCTCGAAGCCGGGCATGTTGGGCCGACTGCCTCCCTGTTCGGAAGAGCCGTCAAGTCCCAGATAGGTCGGCACCTCCGATTCCGCACTGGAAAACAGCGCCAACAAGAGGTAGGGAATTGCTCGTTCTTGCGCCAGCTGACGCAGCGTCTGTGAGTCAAGAGGGCGCGCCGCCTCGGCCCCGGTGAGAACCGTCACAATACGAATCGGTAGCGCAGTCTGGACTCTCCGTCGTACTTGATCGGTCAAGAAGGTATGCGCCTTGTCGGACAAAGCCGGTGCCGAGTCTTGAGCAGAGATATCATTGATCACCAGAAGTCCAACATCAAACAGACCAGAGGCCTTATCGATAGGGGCCGGCATGATCGCTGTGGCCTCCTGCGTAGGGAGGCCCAGATAGCTATCCATGCGGGCGATTGGCTGTTGACTGCACCCGGCAAGAAGAAGAGCGTGGAGAAGCAGTGTCACCGTCCAGAACCGACAGATCACCATGGCAGACCTCACGGTTAGTATGCCTGTTTCGTCGGCTTTTGCATTGGCTCTCCTAGAGAGTATTTGCCCCTGCTAATCCTATAGTCAGGAAGGAGATTTTACACGTCGCGGTTCCGCGATTCATCGGTACGATGCAAGATCCCGAATGGGAGGTCTATGAGCACATCCTCATTGCGTCCAAGTACGGCATCGGGTACCGTAGCGCCCATGTCTAGGCGTCTCGTATCAGCTATGTCAAACCTCATACTGGCAACGGGGCTCGCGCTACTGGTCGCCTGCAACCATCTACAGGCGCCACGGTTCATGCATCCCCCCGAACATCAGCCGGTCATCCCGCTATCGGTCAAGCTGGTCTTCGATGAGTCCGTCCGCTCAGCCACCGTAGAACAAACGGTCTGTGCCAACGTGTTATGGAAAGGGCGTCTGGGCGATGCGATCGCCCAATCCTTCTCCGAAACTGGACAAGCCCGCTTGGCTCAACTGTCGGTCGGAGACCCGTCTGGAACGGCACAATCGGCCACCGTCCCCATATCCGAATTCACGGCCTTCATCACATTGGCGAGTGCCTCCTTCTCACCAACATCACGCAGTGGATCGGACGACAATAATTACCTCGCTCAATTCGATGTCCATCTCGCAGCGACCTTCCAAGACGTCCAAGGACACCGGTTCCCGGAAGCGCCGATGGTCTATTCGAATCGAGTGGCGTTGTGGGCGCCCCAAATCGGCGGCAGTGACAACCAATGCGCCACCGGGCAGTTAGATGCCGCCGTGCGAACCGCAGCCGATCATCTCGCCGATCAATTCATGGGATACCTGACGCAGTTGCGGGAGAAAACACAAGGGGAAGGCTCAGCGGGTCGGCAGAGTCCCAGTGTTGGACCAAGCCCGCTCGCCCTCAAGGCAACCTTAATGGATGCAAACAACAATCTCGTGCTGGAAGGTGGCGAGAAAATCGGTATCAGGATCGACGTGACGAATACCGGCAAGGCCACGCTGGGCACGACGGCCATCACCCTCTCAGGGACACCCGCACTCATCGATGCCTTCGTAGGGACGCTGACGCCCCCGATACAGATCGCCGCTCTTCAACCAGGAGAAACGAAAAGTACGGTCTTATGGGGAACACTGCCGGCTAACGCCAAAGGATCGCGTGGGGAACTCACCGTGACCGTCACACCGTCCGGAACGGCAAACGGCATACCGGCAACACAAACCCTGATAACGGCCATGGCTCCTCGCGACGGGTCGCCAGCCTCCCCACCATCGTTCGCCAGACAGCCGGCCTCGACCATCGCCGGAGGAGGCCACGATCCAGACCGATATGCCGTCATCGTAGGATTGGGCCAGTACCGAACCCCCTGGCCTGGCTGGCGAGACGGACTCCCGTTCGACACCAAGGAAACCGTTTCCCTGTTTGCAAATTCTCTCGATGTGCCTGAAGGACAGATCTTACTGCTCCAAGACGAACTGGCTACCCAGAGCGACGTCGAAGAGGCCCTCGCCCTCTGGCTTCCCAAGCGGATTACGAAAAACTCGGTCGTCTTCTTCTACTTCGCCGGTCACGCACGTACCGACTCCAAAACCGGTGAACTATTTCTGATGCCCTATGACAGCACCCCACAATCGTCACCTTTCCGATTGATCTCCCTCCGGTTTCTCCAACACCGCCTGCTGAAGCTGGGGGGCAAACTCGTAGTCGCCATTATCGAAACACCAGTAACCACGAGCGCAGCGGCGCAGAAAAGTACAGGTCGACACGCCGCTCCCAATTGGATCGGCGATCTTGACGGATCGTCCAACGCTGGGGCTGGAACGATCATTCAAGTCTCTAGGCGCAGTTCGTTGTCACAGGTTCGCCAGAGTCTTTTGAGCGGATTAACCGGCAAGGCAGACCTTGACGACGATGGAACCGTTACCGTTGGCGAATGGCTCCGCTCACTCAGGTCCATTGCGGTCACGGCTCCGTCGCTCCCTCCCGACCTCGCCGTCCAGTCCATTCCACTGAGCCGCGTGAGCCAGCCGTAACGCACCCCTCCATTGAATGAAGCGGCGTGTATGAACTAGAAGCAAGCCATGCGCCACTCGCGAAGATGACTCATTTGATCCGTCACGCTATTTTTGTAAGTCGCGCACGAATAACGAGATACACTTCACCAAGACCGCGCGCTTGGGCGGTGTCGCGACGAACCGGCATGAAGAGGACCTGCTGGCAGGCTGCGG
>JBDTPK010000310.1:0-4294 GCA_039932735.1 Nitrospirota bacterium | reverse complement strand
GAGGAAGGAGTCGGAACGCCACGCGTCGAGAAATATTGGATGGCAAGACCGGATCGTCATGCTTTTGACATACTATATCGTATGTACAAAGGTGAAGCATGAAGAGAACGTACAACATCGTAGGGCTGCTACTGTTAGGGGTGAGTTCGACGGCTGAATCCGTCTCGAGTTCTGCAGGCAATCAGTAAACCGAAAGAGGCAAAGGAACGACGGTGGAAGACCTCGGGCGTGGCCTGAAGAGTGCGGTACAGAATATAGAAAAAGAAATCACCAAGATCGGTCCCGCCATCGGAGAGACGTTCAAGAAGATCACCAGGAAGGATTCAGGCCATAACGCCGCTCAAGAGACTCCTCAAGACAAGAAGTAGCCCGCCTCACAATTTCAACAGATGCACACGATCATCGCCCCGCCACGCGCCGGTTAATGGTTTCTGGTGTCTTTTCATTTCCACCACCTGCCATCGAACAGTTACGGGCTCTCGATGCAATCACGGCACCGCGTAATGGTCGGGTCAGCGCCGAGGCGCCGAAGGTCGATCTCCTCGCCACATTGAAAACAGGGGCCGAATCGGCCGGATTCGATCCGACTCAAGGCACCTTCAATTCTCACCAGGAGTTGCTCGCGCCGACGCGCGGTTTCCAACGACATCTGCTGAGCCTGCATCGCGTCCATGCGTGAAACCCGCCCGACGCTCGATTGATCGAGTTCCACCGGTTTCACATCTTCGGCCGCAGACTCATTGACGGCGCGCAGTTCTCCCTGCATCTCGGTCAGCCTCGTGCGGAGTTGCTCGAGTTCCTGGTCGTTCATCGTTCGTTACCGAGGGGAGGTTGAATCAGAGGGAGGTTACGCGGAACGGAGAAATTCTGTAAGTCGTGCTGGAAGCAGGCTCTCCCACGCGCCGGGACATGGTTCCTTGCACGACCTGACTCCGTTCTTCCCTGTGCGTTGGCAGCTGAAGAGATGCGACGGGGCGGCCTGTCTGCAACAGCTCAGGGTAGGACTCATCGCGCAACAAGCATGAACAACGCCGTGCACAGGGCCGTTACGGACATGACCGTTGCCGCGGTACAGAGAAACAGAGTCCGATAATACCTTCGTTCTGCAATGGACGCGCTCTTCTCCAATGCCACCACAGTATGTTGGATCTGTGCCGCCAACTCCTTGATGTGGACATCGTTTTTAGATGCCGCCGTCTGAAGCTCCGTGATTTGTTGTTGGAGCAACAGCGGCTGATTGGCGGTAGTCGCAGCACTTTTCTTGGTAAATGCCGGCGCAGCGGCAGACACGATAGTTCCGACATGCGGGAGAATGGCCTTAAGTATAGGAAAGAGCCAGGTTGGCATGTGTCAGTCCTCACGATGAAGTTTGCTGCAGTTTGCCCTGCAGTTTAGCAAGGGGGTCTCAGCGATCTGATGTAGATCAGTCTACTGGAATACAGGAGACGTATCCATCACTCCGGTAACGCGGGGAGTGTCGTGTGAGGAAGGGGCATGTCTGCCGCGCGCCGTCCCCCTTGTTGGACGTGCGCACATTGGGAAGACTTCGGGCTATCTCTATCAAGTCTGAGAGAGAGAAAAAAGAACAGTCCGATCAATGCCGAGACATTGAGGTGGACCAGACTAACCCAAGAACGTAGAATGTCCCTCTTTCTTCACCACCCGTACACGATTTCGGCATGGGGTGAAACGGTTGGTTCAAGAACCTGAGGAGGTGATCCTATGGGGGACAATGGCTCTCGGTCGCTTCGAGCCTGTGTCGCCTTGGTACTATCGATCGGATGCCTTACCGCGTCTACGTGGGCAGACTTCAACGCTGGCGAGAAGGCATATTCCCGCGGCGACTAGGCCACAGCGTTGTGCGAGTGGCAACCGCTGGCTAAGCAAGGACAGGCCGTCGCACAATACCATCTCGGCCAACTCCATGCCAATGGCCAGGGCGTTCCCAACGACGATACACAGGCGCGGCGGGGGAACGAGAAAGCCGCCGTCCGAGGGCACGCGAACGCCCAGGCCAGCATGGGAAGCTTGTATGATTATGGACGGGATGGTCCGCAGGATTTCAAGATGGCGGTGAGTTGGTATCTTCGAAGCGCAAATCAACGCAATGAGTTCGCGCAACGAAGACTTGGACTTCTGTATGAGCGTGGTAACGGTGTACCAAAGGATTAGTCCAAGCCTATATGTGGTACAACCTGGATAACCGTGGAAAGGGGAACGGTTGCCGCCCTGCAGCGGGATGAGCTCGCCATACGGATGACCTCTTACCAACTTGTCGAAGTGAAAAAACAGCGGCGCGAGTGGAAGCCGCTGGGCAAATACGCGACCATGGCTCACTGAGGGATTTACATGAAACGACTGCTCCTGTGCACACTCTTGATACTAAGTCATGGCCTGGCCTATGCGGAGTGGGTCAAGGTTCATGACGGTGACGAAGCAGGCACGACGATATATGTCGATCCCACCACCATACGCCTCAACGGCAATCTGGTAAAGATGTGGCAATTCTACGACTACAAGACGGTTCAAACTGTGGGGGGCGTCGGATTTTTAAGTGCTAAGGAACAATGGGAGTTCGACTGCGCAGACGCGCGCAGTCGGATGGTGGCGCTCAAGGAATTTTCGGGAAATATGGGACATGGAACCGTGGTGTATACCAACTCGCAAGTGGGGAAGTGGCTACCCGTCGTGCCGGGCGATATTGGGCAAACGGTGTGGGCCATTGCGTGCCGTACGGACTGATCGCGCAACCGCACGCGCTCGTTGACGTAGGTCTGAGGAGAGTACTGGGGTCAGATGGGCTAATAATTCTCGTGCAACACCGGTATCCTGGTCGATCCAGGAGCCAAAGAGTTGCATCTGCACAGTATCAACGAATCTCCTTCATGGAATAAGGGGAGTTGAGTCGCCTGTTCGCCGATGAATCTTACCTCCGAACCATCGGACAGGTCCTGAGCCGCCTCGAGTGCCGTGTCGTTTACACTCGCTCACCAGCACGCTTCGCCCGTAACGTATCGAGCAATGCCGCCCCATCAACGGACACAACGTTGGGCCATCACACACGGAACTGGGGCCCAGCCCCACTTACACCTGACAATCTTCACCCGGGGTGCGCAGTGTAGGTCGCTCGAATAGTATGCACATGGGTTGTCGAAGCGACCTCCTCACATGTCAACAATGCACATTTTACACGAAGCCTTCTATCCCGATTGCTCTGTGCTGCCGCAGAGTACGTTCACGCGGACGCTCGCACAATATTTCCTCCAACGGCGCTGATTTCGTCGGCCCCGCAAGGAGCAGCGGTCGTCTCGGCCCATCCAGGACCGGAATGGTCGCGACGAGCGGGTAGCGGAATGGACGGATCTCACGGTGCTGGGGCATTGGGAATGGAGGGGAGGGAGCCATGGCAAAGACGCGATCACCGTGCGCCAGGCTTTCATGAGTACACAGAGAGCAGGGTCGGCTCAGCTCCACCGTTCCCTCTCTTACGAGCAAGGGTCGGGAACGCGCGGGCCGCGTCTTTTCACGAAACAGACGAAGATGCGGGTCGACTGTGTGCATTCCCCGCCCCTGGGCGCGGGGAATGAAGGAGAAAACCAGTCGCCTGTTGCACCAGTGTTTTCCAAGTGCATACGGTTGAATCAACTCACGCGCACAGTGATTATGTCGGTGCAGATCATGCTGAACGACCGACCGCGGAACGTGATCAACTGGCACAGTCCAGCCCATGTCGCGTACCACCTATTGCTCTAGGATCTTGAATGCACAACCCACCTCTTCATACGCAGGCGGCAGAGTTCGCGACCTGGAATTCCTACATCAACGCAGACCACATCTCAGGTACCTCGCCTTATTCATTGCGTTAGGAATCACGCCTGCTCTCCAGACCCTCATCCCAGCCTTCGATCGCACACCCACGCAGTGGTTCCCGCTCCGCAACCCGAACCCTGGTGGACCGCCCGACATACACATACACTTGCACGTATCCGGCAGGGTGGAATCGATCTACTGATGATCGACGACTCTATTACAGAGGGGTTGTCCGATCAGGGTCGCCGCGTTTAGAACGCCTATTACGGACACCGTCTGGCAGTGAATCTGGGCTTCATTCGCGATCGCACCGAGCACGTGTTGTGGCGATTGAACCATGGAGAAATCGATGGGGTTGTCCCCAATCTCGTGGTCGTGATGATCGGAACCAAGAACACAGGCGCACGTCGTGATCCTCCAGAGGAGACGGCGCCCGAGCAACGTGATCGCCAGCGACGGTTTTCACCGCTGCACGATCTATCGT
>JBDTPK010000309.1:0-4307 GCA_039932735.1 Nitrospirota bacterium | reverse complement strand
ATGACGGACTCCAGGTCGTGATCGCGGGAATAAGCATAATGGTTGGTGCGAACATGATTCATGTCGAAGGTACGTCCTTTCTGCGGTAGTCGTAGCCCAGGACGTTTTACGAATTCGCGCGGAGTCATTGCCGTGAGGTGCGAATAAAAGTTCGAGGATCATAATCATCGACACATACCAAGATCTTGATGCGTCAAGCCTGAATATCCTAAGTGTAAAAGTTACGGGCAGAAGGACATCAGATGGCAACCGTGGCGTGGCAGAACCGCTTTCAAGGCCACCCGACTCTCGGATTCGTTGATTGGGTGCTCCGTGGAATCGGACAGGTCGTCTTCCAAAACAACCCGATTTCCGGTGCGGTCATCCTGGCCGGCATTTTCTACAACTCCTGGATCTACGGGACGGTCTGCCTTGTTGGGACCATCGTCAGTACGCTGACCGCCCTTTTGTTTAGATCCGACAAGGGGATGATCAAGGATGGTCTGTTCGGATTCAATGGCGCGCTCATCGCCATAGCCTTGATCGCGTATACGAGCCCGAACTTCACGACGGGCAATATACCCAATCTGCATCTCTGCCTCTACATTGTGCTCTGCGCCGTCTTCTCCACGGTGATCCTGCCGGCATTCGGCGCCATGCTGGGTCCGCACAAAGTTCCTGGCCTCACCATGCCTTTCGTGTTGGCTACTTGGTTCTTCCTCGGTGCGTTGCTCCAGTTCGCCACCATTGATGTGTCCAACGCCATCAAACCGACCTCACCCTCAGACTTTACCGGTCCGACGCCGGCCTACACCTGGTTCACCTGGTTTCATGGAATCACCGAAGGCATCGCAGAAATTTTCTTCCAAGACAACTGGGTGACCGGCGTGATCATCCTGATCGGCATTGCGATCAATTCGCGGATCGCCGCGCTCATGGCGCTCATGGGATCGACCGTGGCTGTCGGCGTTGCGGTCCTCTATGGCGCGCATGATGAGGCCATCCGCGACGGGCTGTTTGGGTACAACGCCGCGCTCACCGCAATGGCGCTCGGAGGATTCTTTTTGGTGCTGAATGTGCCTGGCTTCATCTACACGGTGATCGGCGTGTTGGTCACCGTGCGAGTCTGGGCTTCACTGGGCATTTTCATGGAACCGTCGGGGATGCCGGTCTTGACGTCAGCCTTCGTCTTCGTCACGTGGTTGATGCTCCTGGCGAAGAACGGTTTTCCTTCCCTGATCCCAGTTGCGCCGGCTGATGCCACAACGCCGGAAGACAATCTGCGCCGGTACCGGGAGTCTCAAAAGAAGTAGTTGGCCAAGAGAATATGTGTCATCACGTTGCCCACCCTGTAACCGGGCGCTACTGCAAAGGAGTATGACATGCATCTGACACCAAGAGAATTAGACAAATTGATGATCTATATGATGGCTGAGGTCGCCCTGAAGCGCAAAGCGAAGGGCTTGAAGCTGAATCACCCCGAAGCTGTGGCGGTGATTACGGCCTCCGCGCTCGACGGGGCGAGGGAAGGGAAAACCTTGGAGCAGGTGATGAAAGAAGCCCGGGCCACGTTGACGCGGAACGACGTCATGGAAGGCGTGGCGGAAATGATCCCACTGGTCCAGCTGGAAGCGGTCTTCACGGACGGCAGCCGCCTGGTGACCGTTCACGGACCGATTCAGTAACTGGACGGACATTGCTCAACGGACGTCGAACCCAAACAGAGGGAGCAAAACATGGCAACTCAGAAACCATCCACAGCGGCGAAAACACCCGTCGGCGGCTACGTTCTTTCCGACAAACCCATTGAAATTAATGCGGGACGACCCACCGTCAAAATCAAGGTACGTAACACCGGTGACCGTCCTATCCAGGTTGGTTCCCATTTTCATTTCTTTGAAGTCAATCGTGCCCTGGAATTCGACCGGAAGGCGGCGTTTGGCCAGCGCCTGGATATTCCGGCGTCGACGGGCCTGCGCTTTGAACCGGGAGATGAGAAGGGAGTGACACTGGTTCCTTTCGGAGGCAAGCAACGTCTCTACGGGTTCAACAACCTCGTAGACGGCTGGACTGGGACCGGCCCCACTCCGGGTTACCGGCCGAATCTCGACAAAGGATTGGAACGCGCTGCCGAACGTGGCTTCAAGTCCAAAGCCAAAAAACCATGATGAGCCTACTGCGCTAAACCGGCAAGATCCACTAGTTGGCCAGGAGGGCCAAGAAAGAGGACACACGTATGTCACACATATCTCGTAAAGAAAACGCGAGCCTGTTCGGCCCGACTGTCGGAGACAAAATTCGCCTAGGCGACACCGACCTGTATATCGAGATCGAGAAGGACCTGCGCGTATACGGTGATGAAGCCATCTATGGAGGCGGCAAGACGTTGCGCGACGGCATGGGGATGGATAACCAGCTCACGAGCGAGGGCGGCGCCCTCGACCTGGTGATCACCAACGTCACGGTGGTGGACCCGCTCCTCGGCATCATCAAAGCCGATGTCGGCATCAAGGCCGGCAAGATTGTCGGCGTCGGCAAGGCCGGC
Organism: Nitrospirota bacterium; assembly: GCA_039932735.1. Taxonomy (GTDB): domain Bacteria; phylum Nitrospirota; class Nitrospiria; order Nitrospirales; family Nitrospiraceae; genus Palsa-1315. The sequence goes on along the minus strand of JBDTPK010000309.1, from coordinate 1,783 downwards.
AATCCCGGCACCATGGACGGCGTGACCCCGGGACTCACGGTCGGCCCAGCCACGGATGCCATCACCGGCGAGCACTTGATCCTAACGCCGGCCGGCAACGACGGGCACATCCATCTGATCTCGCCACAGCAGGTGTATGCGGCCCTCAGTAACGGCGTCACCACCTTCTTCGGTGGTGGCATCGGGCCCACCGACGGCACGAACGGCACGACCATCACCTCCGGGCGTTGGAACATTGAGATGATGCTCCGAGCAGTCGAAGGGCTGCCTATCAATTTTGGATTTCTCGGCAAGGGCAACTGCTCAGGCGAAGCGCCCCTGGTCGAACAGGTCCTGGCAGGCGCCGCAGGCTTCAAGATTCACGAAGATTGGGGCACTACCCCCTCGAACATTCGGGCCAGTCTCTCGGTCGCCGACGACATGGATGTGCAGGTCTGTATCCACACTGACACGCTTAACGAGGGCGGGTTTGTCGAAGATACCATCGCAGCGTTTGAAGGCCGAACGATCCACACCTACCATACGGAAGGCGCCGGTGGCGGCCACGCACCCGACATCATCAAGGTGGCGGGCGAACTCAACGTGCTGCCCAGTTCCACAAATCCGACGCTACCCTATGGGATCAACACCATGGCGGAACTGTTCGACATGATTATGGTCTGCCACAATCTGAATCCTAAAGTGCCGTCGGACGTGGCGTTCGCGGAGAGCCGGGTCCGCCCAGAAACCATCGCCGCGGAGAATGTGCTCCACGATATGGGTGTGATCTCCATGTTCTCGAGCGACTCGCAGGCCATGGGCCGGGTCGGTGAGAACTGGTTGCGCGCGATCCAGACAGCAGACGCGATGAAGAAAGGCCTGGGTAAGTTACCGGAGGATTCACCGAACAACGATAACTTCCGTGTGCTACGCTACGTTGCAAAAGTGACCATCAATCCGGCCATCACCCAGGGCATCTCACATGTCCTCGGCTCGATCAGTCCTGGCAAAATGGCGGACCTTGTCCTGTGGGAGCCAGCCATGTTCGGCGCCAAACCCAAGATGGTTATTAAAGGCGGCTTGATCAACTGGTCGATCATGGGGGATCCGAACGCGTCGCTGCCGACACCTCAGCCGGTCATCTACCGCCCGATGTTTGGCGCGTTCGGGCAGGCCCTGCCAGAGACCTGCGTCAGCTTTGTCTCACGTGCCGCCTATGACAACGGTATTGCAAACAAGTTGGGTCTCAAACGCAAGGTCATGCCTGTGTATGGCACACGCACGATCACGAAGCGGGACATGGTGCGCAACGGGCTGACGCCAAAAATCGAGGTGAACCCTGAGACCTTTGCCGTCAAAGTGGATGGGGTCCATGCCACGGTCAAACCGGCCAAATCCATCTCCCTCAACCAGCTCTACTTTTTTAGCTGAGCAACCTTCACGCGGATGGAAGTGGATGTCTAGTGTGTCCCTGCCCCCTTCCATCCCCGCATCATCCTCGGGTTTACGCTCGTTAGACGAGGATTGAGATTCGATGAAGGCTTGATGCAATCGCGCCTGCTCGCAGCCTGTCGAAGTTGATTTGCGGAGCAGGAACATTTGATAATAACGACGCTATGCTCGTCATTGAAACCATTACCGGCAACATTCACGAATCCGCCTGGAAAACACGCCTGGAACAGGCGACGCTGGATTGGCTGGCGCTCGACCAATGGGAAGCGCAAAAGAGCCGCCTGCGGAAGTTGAGTCAGAACGGCAGTGACCTGGCCATCTCGTTGCCACGCGGCATCCTCCTGCGCGATGG
>JBDTPK010000308.1:0-4317 GCA_039932735.1 Nitrospirota bacterium | reverse complement strand
GATCGTGGTCCAACTCGGGAAGCCGGTTCGCAATATCACGGAGCCGGGGCTCTACGTGAAAGTGCCGTTCATTCAAGAGGTCACCTACTTCGATAAACGCCTGCTGGACTACGACTCACAGGCGCAAGATGTGATCACCCAAGACAAGAAGACCCTCCTTCTTGACAACTACGCCAAATGGCGGATTGTCGACCCACTCAAGGTCTATCAGAACTTTCAAACCCAGCGGGGAGCGCTGCAACGGCTCAACGACATTATTTACTCTGAACTCCGAGTTGAACTCGGGCGCCATGACCTTCTGGAAATCGTCGCGGATCACCGCGCCGATCTCATGAAAATCGTGACCGAGCGGTCGCATGAGAAGGCGTCCGCGTATGGGATCGAGATCCAGGACGTGAGAATCAAACGCGCCGACCTTCCTGAGCAGAATGAGAAGGCGGTATTTGCCAGGATGCAAGCTGAGCGGGAACGGCAGGCAAAACAATATCGTGCTGAAGGCGCTGAAGAAGCGCAGAAAATCCGTTCAGAAGCGGAAAAGGATCGCGAGATTGTTCTGGCTCGGGCGTATAAGGAGTCGGAAGAACTTCGAGGTGCAGGAGATGCGAAGGCCTTTAAGGTCTATGCAGACGCCTACCGGCAGGATCCTCAATTTTTCGAATTTACTCGTACGATGGAAGCCTACAAGAAGACCTTCAAAGACAAGTCCACCCTGGTGATGAGCCCAGATTCAGAATTCTTGCGCTATCTTAAAAAGCGTTAATCTTCAGGACAGTCCCACAATCTCGCCCGTGCTAGGATCAATTCCAATGCGCTCCCCTGCCGGCTTCTTGGGCAACCCCGGCATGAGTTGAATACCTGAGCAGACTGCAGTCAGAAACCCTGCCCCTGCAAGTATTCTTACCTCCTCGATCGGCAACGTAAACTCGGACGGTCGCCCCTTCAACGCTGGGTTGTGCGACAGTGATAGTGGGGTCTTGGCCATACAGATGGGCAACCGATCAAGTCCAAGGTGCTGCGCGACTTCGATGTCTCGTTCGGCTTGTGTGTCGAACGACACAGCCGAGGCCCCATACATCTGCGTGGCAATGGTCTGGATTTTCTTCTTAATCGGCCAGGCGATGTCATAGAGATGCCTGAATGCAGATGGTTTCTCTGTGGCGCTGATCACAGCCTTGGCCAACTCTTCAGCCCCTTTCCCACCATCGGCCCAATGGGTTGAGACCGCGGCACCCACCGCACCAACCTCTTGTGACCGCTTTCGCACCCATTCCAGCTCAGCCACTGGGTCATCGAGAAATGCATTGACCGCTACCACCACGGGCACCCCATGGGCTTTCACATTCACAATATGCTGCTCCAAATTCGCAAAGCCTTTGAGTAATGCTTCTTGGTTGGGCCCAGTAAGGCCTGTCGGAAGCGGAGCCCCAACCTTGGCTGCGCCTCCACCACCGTGAAGCTTGAGTGCGCGGAGCGTCGCGACCACCACGGCCGCCGCCGGTCTGAATCCTGAAAGACGACACTTGATGTTGAAAAACTTCTCTGCTCCGAGATCACTCCCAAATCCAGCCTCCGTGACGACATAGTCTGCACAACGCAACGCGATGGCATCGGAAAGGATCGAGCAATTCCCGTGGGCGATATTACCGAACGGACCAGTATGCACAAACGCGGCAGTTCCCTCCAGCGTCTGAACCAGGTTCGGCAACAACGCTTCTCTCAGCAAGACCGCCATGGACCCGGCACAGTTGAACTCTTCTGCCCGCACTGCCTTACCATTCCTTGTGAACCCAACAATGATCTGCCCAAGCCTATGCCGCAAATCGGCTTGACTCGATGCCAATGCGAGCATCGCCATGACTTCGGACGCTTCGGTAATCACAAACTGACTCGTGCGACCCGCAGCCCCTTCTCCCAACCCAACCTGCCGTAATGCCCGATCGCTCACTCCCAATGTCCGTGGCCAGGTGATCCGATTTGAATCTACCTGAAGCGCATTTCCATGAAACAGATGGTTGTCAATAAATGCTGATAAGAGATTGTGACTGGCAGATACCGCATGGGCATCGCCGGTCAAGTGGAGGTTGATATCTTCCATTGGAAGGACTTGCGCACGCCCTCCCCCTGTTCCACCGCCTTTGATTCCAAATACCGGCCCCAATGAAGGCTGACGAAGCGTGACGGCCGTTCGATGGCCGAGGCGGGAAAGGCCCATCACAAGCCCAATGGATGTTGTCGTCTTACCTTCCCCGAGTGGGGTCGGGTTGATGGCGGTTACGAGTACGTACCGGCCGAGAGGTGCAGCATGAAGCCGCTCTAGTACGTCAAGCGAGACCTTCGCCTTCAGCTTTCCGTATGGAAATAACTCGCTGGCTTGAATACCAAGCTGATCCGCGACATCGTGGATCGGATGCGCCTTCACTGACCGGTTGATCTCAATATCTGTCATAGGTTGGGCAAGGCCATGATCTCTACCGCCCTATCGGCGTGGCAGTATAGCATAGGAATTGACTCGATTCGGTGGACGTTGCTGGACGGGAAGGAATGTGTACTGTGCGCCTCGGTCATAACCCACGTCGGTTGATGACGGGCCTGTCGGTGAAACGGAAGGCCTAACGAGCTATTCGAGGATGTACTTTACGGGGTCTAGGGCTTGACCGTTAACCTTGACCATGTAATGCAAGTGGGGCCCTGTGGCTAATCCTGTACTGCCAACTAATGCAATGGCTTCTCCGCGCTTCACACGCTGCCCCTCTTTGACCAATGATTTGGCGAGGTGGCCATAGACAGTCTCAATACCGAATCCATGGTCGACTTTCACGAGAATTCCCAGCTTGGGGTCAAAACCAACTGCTGTGACTCGTCCTTGAGCCGGGGCTTGAACCGGAGCATTAGCAGCAGCTCCAATATCCAACCCGTCATGCCAAGCAGGCTTTTCTGTAAATGGGGAAACTCTTGGTCCGAACCCAGAAGTCACCCACCCCTTCACCGGCCAAATTGATGGGGTTGCTGCCCATCGAGAAGATTTTTTTTCGGCAGCCAAGGACAATTCTTGAAGCGATTGTTCCTGGATCGCGGCTTCTTTCGTCAGCCAATCAATACCGTTCTTGATCGAGGCGATCCTCTCCTCCTCAGTGAAATCCCGTGAGCCACCAGATGGGCCCGTAGGGCCCCCCAGAGCACTTTGACTGAGTTCCACTGAACCAGAAGGCTGAGTCTCAGCATCACCCTTGACGCTCTTCCCTGAGGCAGGAAGAGTATTACCATCGGGAAGGGGAGTATCTTCCCCACCACGACCATTAGCCACATCCCCTGCCTTCGGGTTCTCAATACCCAACATGACACGAAGCCGCTGATTGACCTCCTTCATATTGGTTAACCGCTTCTTTAAATCGTCGACGGCGCTAGAGAATGCTCCCGTCTGCTCCCGTGCACTCATGGCTTCCGCACGGAATCCAGAGAGTTCATGGACTTCGCCCGTCCTAATCACGTAATGCGAGACGACAAGAATGTTGGCCATGACAAAAATAGATGCAACTATCAATAACTTACCAACAAGTTTGCGAGAAAAACTATACCGCAGTGGCTTGGCTGTTAGCCCACGAAAGATCACGACGGTATAGGCATCACCATCTTCCGCGCCGTTCATTTGCCCCATGACCATTCACCCCCCTGCTGAATAGGCTGCCCCATTCCCTACGCTACTACTGGAAAGTGTATCGATCAAAACTGCTTCAGTCAACCCTTTATTTTATGATGCCCACATTCACTAACACTTAGCTGTGGGTCTCGCTATGCACCCACCAAATGTATGGCTCAAGACCCTCCGTAACCGGTAACGCGATAATTTCAGGAACCTCATAGGCATGCATCGCCTTGATCGCTTTTTCAAGCGCACGATACCGAGGTTTAGTGGACTTCAATATGAGGAGAACCTCTTGTGCCTTGGCCACTTTTCCCTTCCAACGATAAATCGATTGAATTCCTGGAATGATGTTTGCGCAGGCAGCCAGCTTCGCATGTACCATTTTTTCGCCAATCCTTACAGCTTCTTCCTGATTTTCCGCTGTGACCAAAATAACAAGGACCTGCCCTCCTGACTTCCTCGTGAGGGGCGCGACCATTAATCAAACGACCTTTCTGCCTTGAACTCCATGCTATTTTCTTCCGACTAGAATGAGAGAAAATTTCTGGACCTTTTTTTATACAAACCCATGATTATTACAACTTATCAATTTCTTATAGTATTCCGCGTAACAACCGAACCCTTGATAGCTCTCTCGATGTCCGAATCGAGTCACTGCGAGGCTACATTTAAGA
>JBDTPK010000307.1:0-4320 GCA_039932735.1 Nitrospirota bacterium | reverse complement strand
CTCGCAATCAGATTCAAGACTGCTTTGATCGCCAGGTAAAGATCGCCGACAGCCAGCGCCAAACCGGTCGACATGATAGGACCCATCAAAGGGGAGATAAGCATCGCCCCAATAATTACCGCCGGGCTGTTTAATACCAATCCAAAAACCGCGATCGCGGCGGAAAAGACGATTTCCAGCCAGTAGCTCAGACTCGAAATGCGCGCGGCTTCAAATGCTTGAGCATACACTCCAGGCATTTTCCCGGGATCGATTCTAAGCCATGTCTGTATGCGCGTACGCATTACAAAAACGGTTTCAGGCGGCTGCATCGAATGCATATGGTATCGCACCCGGCCAGCCGCCGGAAAACACGCCGTGATATTTTATAAAAGACTGCGCCCTTGGTGGCTTGAACGAGACGATGCCCTGCTTCCCGGACCCCATGAAGAACCTCGATAGCTCGTCGCGCAAGCGCTCACGGAACCGGACAGCATGCGTGACCCTGGTTGCCCTACTCTTCGGTAATAGCCTAATGCTTTCGGCCGCTCAGCGCCGACTGCTTATTGGGTCGGTGAGCGCAAATGGCAGACCCGTGAAGGGCGCGGTTGTGAAGCTCGAGAACATCAGGACTCTGCGCATGCGGTCGTACATCACAAAGAAGAACGGAGACTTCCATTTTGCCGGGTTGAATCCAGACGTGGATTACGAAATCTGGGCACAGCATGGGCAACAGAAGAGCTCGAAAAAGAGTGTGAGCAGATTCGACGAGGGAGACCCCATTCGGGTTGAGCTCGCCCTCGAATAGAGAGCGGAAAGTGATAGAGTCGTTCATCGAGGTGAAATGAAGATGGTTCGCCCAATTCCAGCCGGAGCGCTGGTTTTGGGTTTGAGCTCGAGGGGCCATTGCGGTTAGGCCGGAATTGAATCCCACCTGGAAGTACCTGAGCTGAAGGAGAAAACATGTTGCGCAACATGTACGCCATGCTGGATTACCACATTACCGCTAGCGACTGGGAACTAGGGCGGGTTCAGGACTTCCTCTTTGACGACAAAAGTTGGATCGTTCGCTACCTGGTTGTCGAGACCGGAGCATGGGGCAGCGGCGAAAGAATATTGGTTGTTCCCTTTGTTGTGGGCTTCTCGGAATGGAAGTCTAAGCAGTTTCCTATACTACTCACCCGAGAACAATTGCAGGCAAGCCCGCCGCTGGAACGCGACAAGCCGATCTCGTTGCAGTACCCTTCCGGATTGAAACAGCCCGGCGCTCATCTTCGTAGCATGAGGGAAGTCTTCGGATACAGAATTCATTCTTCCAAGGGAGAGATGGGTAGTATCGACGACTTTATCGTCGAAGACGCCATATGGTCGGTTCGGAGCGTGGTGGTCACTCTGTCCGGCGAGTCCGGCCCCGTTCGCTTCATTATGATCTCGCCGGAAACGATTCGGTCGATTTCGTGGCAAGCAAAATCCGCTTGGACCAATCGGCTGCTCAGCGAAGGGCTGGCCAGCCCCGCCTTCGATCCGAGAGAGCCAGTCAATCAGGGCGAAGAGCAACCCAGGTTCGACTACCGTGGAAGGCCGGTCGATGCCCGATGCCGTATATGAAGTTGAGCGCTCTCATGGTCTTCCTGGTCGTCGCCTCAGTGCTGAGTTGTAGACACTCTTCAACCCAGGTTCTTCCCCCCACGCGCCTCACCAGCGCCATTTTGTTGGAAGCGGGGACAACGCTGGCATTTAGGACGGCACAGGAGATTGATTTGCCGTCAGCGCAGTTAGGTCAGACCTACGCCGTCGTAGTGAACCGCGATGCGAATGCCGCGGATGGACAGACAGTTTTGCCCAGCGGGTCGCCAGCAGTCCTGATAGTACTAGCGGCACAAACGCCAACCGAATCCAAACCCTCATTCGTTTTGGGGATCGCGTCGGCCACTCTGAACGGCGACACCTTCCTGGCGCGGAACCAATCCAACGCTGATGATATGGTCGGGAGCGCGAGCCTGGGGGCTTTCATCGGTGGTGTCGCGGGAACCGTTTGGCAATCGGGACTGAAACCTGAACTAGATTCAGCCATTGCAATCCGATGCCCTATAGGTTCTCTCCTTACATTTCGTCTTGATCGGCCAATACAGTTGATCGGATCGCATAAATGAAGGAATAAGCGGACTTGGCAATTGTATCCCGTTCGGAGAAGTTGGAGGCACTACCCGCCCTGAGAACCGAATGCTGACCTTTTGCCGGTTATCATAGCGCCTGGGCACAAACACTGCAGGCACGCCGGAGTTGACGGCTGAAGCGAGGTCCGGTGGGCGTCGAATCGATGAATGTGAATTTGGGATTGAGTATCGAAAGCATTGAACTTCTGCTGCTAATCGCGGCGGTCGTCGCCATGCTTGCCCGGCGGCTTCACGTCCCCTACAGCATAGGATTGGTGCTCGCCGGAATCACGTTGGCCCTCCTGCCATTTTCGCCCAAAGTACAACTCACAAGAGATCTTATTTTCACAGTCCTCCTGCCGCCGCTCATTTTTGAAGCGGCCTTCTATCTGAATTGGAAAGAACTACGTCGCGATCTTCCGGTGATCCTGGTTTTGGCCAGCGTGGGGGTTTTGCTCTCCGCCGCCATCACAGCTTTGGGGATGCACCTTATCGTGGGTTGGCAGTGGCCTGGCGCACTCGTTTTCGGCGTGCTTATTGCGGCCACCGACCCGGTTTCGGTCATCGCCACCTTTAAAGAGGCAGGAGTAATTGGACGTTTGCGCCTGCTTGTTGAGGCGGAGAGTCTCTTTAACGACGGCGCCGCGGCGGTCACGTTTGCGATCGTAATCGGGTTAGCGACAGGCCATGATCTCACTCCAACAAATATGATCGGCACCTTGGTAGCAATGGTTGGAGGCGGTATCGTATGCGGAGTTGTTGTGGCGGGAATTTTGCTCTTCATCGCCGGCCGAACAGATGACCACCTTGCTGAAATAACGTTCACTACCGTCGCGGCTTACGGATCGTTTCTGCTTGCAGAACATTTTCATTTATCCGGAGTGTTGGCGACTTTGACGGCAGGGTTGATGCTCGGGAGCCTCGGCTCTCTTGGGTCGATCTCGGACAAGGGCAGAGAGGCGGTCGAGGCGTTTTGGGAATATGCCGCTTTCGTCGCCAATTCTCTTGTGTTCCTGCTCATTGGAATGTACGAGGCTCATCAGAACTTTACGTCCGTTTGGAGATCGGCCTTGGTCGCCATGTTGTTGGTGATTCTCGGCCGGGCCATGGCCGTATATCCATTATGCTTTTCGTTCTCATGGTCTACTCGCCGGGTCAGCCGGCAGCACCAACACATTTTGTTCTGGGGCGGCCTGCGCGGCGCGTTGGCGTTAGCCCTGGCCCTCGGGCTGCCTGTTGAATTGCCCGGGCGTGAAGAGATCATCACAGTCACATTCGCAGTGGTAGCTTTCTCTACGTTCGTTCAAGGACTCACAATAACGCCTTTGTTGCGCCGTATGGGTGAGTTGCCTGGGTAGTTCCTCCGGCCAAACTGGTTTCGTTTATCGCTCGTCGTCAACATTCAACGTAGAAGTTCCTGTTGCAGCGCAGCAAGAGAGTGCGCCGTCTGGCCAACTCTGCGAGTCAGCGCGGAGAACGCAAAGTTCCACGGCCTCAGCAAAGCAGATCAGTGATGCCCGGTGGGCGGTCCACATGCTTGTGTTGGCGGGCAGTCTCGGACCGCTTTTCGGTCACAGGCGCTGTCCTGCTGCCACTATTGGCCTTCAATCGAACTGCCAGTCCAGGAGGTTGCCAGCAAGAGTGAAGTTGCGGATCTCATCTCCAGCCTGGCTTGGCCGCTCTTGCCCCTCCACTTGTGGCGCAACTGCCATCATGTACGCGTCACCTACGGCGTTTCGAGTTCGCGCGCAGGTTGCCAGGCATGTATGGCTCGACATCGGTATCCGCGCCCGGTCGTCATATCCAGGATTGCTTTCCGTAATCGCAACGGCAAATCCTCCCTCCGCTCCGTCGGCGAAAGAGAGAGGAAAGACGGTCGTAACGATATTCGCGGAACTCACGTGCGAGGGTCCGGGCCTGCAGGTTTCTGTACGTGGCCGCAGTCACATGGACATCAGCCTTCCGGGGTTTGCGAGCCGACCCGCTAATCTAGAGAGGAGCCCGTCCGAGAAATCATTTCGAAAGGTCAATGGCTTAGCCGCCCGATGCCGGGAACCCGGCTCGAATAGATGTCCAGTTACACTGACCGAACAAGCGCTTTCATCCGTCATCATCGTCCGCCTGTTCAGTTCAATGTAAATGCTGACGATACGAACTGGCGAGCTGTTGTTTTGTGGCGGCAAGG
>JBDTPK010000306.1:0-4325 GCA_039932735.1 Nitrospirota bacterium | reverse complement strand
GCCAATTTCACCGATGTGAAGAAAACATTCGGCGGCATCATCAATGGATTCCGCAAGGCGAAGTCTGAGGGCAAACTCAAGGACGTCAAGATTTGGGTGCGCCGCGGTGGCCCGCGTGAGAAGGAAGGGCTCGATGCGATGCGCGCGCTCAAGGACGAAGGGTTCGACATCAACGTCTTCGACCGCAACACGCCGCTGACCGATATCGTCGATAAGGCGCTTCAGGGGAAGTAATAAGTGAAGTGTGATGAGTCTGGATGGCCGCCGGGGCCGGCTTCTCGTATCCCTACTCATCACTGATCACTCGTCACCCATCACGGTTTTCGAAAAGGGGAGATCCCGATGAGCATCCTGGCGAATAAAGATACCTTTGTGGTCATTCAGGGAGGTGTTGCAGGCGTGAATGCCGCGCGCCGGATGGCCGAGTTCTGCTACTTGATTAAACGCTCGTTGAACGTCCTGGCCTTCGTCTATCCACCAGATGCAGGCAAGACACACGAGATTCCCTACGGCAGCGGCCTCGTGGCCGTTCCCATCTATAGAAGCGTTGCGGACGCGACAAAGCACCATTCCCAGATCAATACCAGCCTCGTCTACATCGGTGCGGATCGGGCCCTGAAGGGCGGGATGGAGGCCTTGGACGATTCCCACATCAAGGTGGTCTCCATGATCACCGAGGGTGTGCCGGAAAAGGATGCCAAGATCCTGGGACGTCATGCGACCAAGCTCGGCAAGGTCTTCAATGGCCCGTCGTCGATCGGGATCGTTTCAGCCGGCTCCTGCCGTTTGGGGGTCATCGGCGGTGCCTTCGACAACTTGGTGCTCTCGAAGCTGTACCGCGAAGGTTCGTTCGGGGTCATCACGAAGTCGGGAGGTCTCTCCAACGAAATTATTTGGATTTGCTCTCAGTTTGCCGACGGCATCACGACGGCCATCGGGATTGGGGGCGATACCTATCCGGGAACCGACTATGTCAGTTATCTTGAAATGTTCGAAAACGATCCTCAAACAAAGGCGGTCGTCATCGTCGGTGAAATGGGCGGTGATCTCGAAGAGCGGGCAGCTGAGTGGTATGGGGCCAAAAAGCGGCGAGTGAAGTTGATGGCCGTCGTCTCGGGCTTCTGTCAGGAGAGTTTGCCGAAGGGTATGAAGTTCGGCCACGCCGGCGCCAAGGAAGGCCTGAAAGGCGAAGGATCAGCCCGTGCCAAGTCCGATGCCCTCAAGAAGTCCGGCGCCATCGTCCCTGCGACATTTGGCGCCTTGGGCCCAGCCATCAAGGAAGCCTATCAACAACTGTTGAAATCAGGCCAGGTGAAGGAGCCAGTTGAGCCGCTCGTACTGCCGAAGTTACCGAAGATGATCGAAGAGGCCATAAAGGCAGACGAAGTTATGGTCGCTCCTCTGATACGCACCACGATCAGCGACGATCGCGGCGATGAGCCCTGCTACGACGGGTACCCTGCTTCCGAACTTATCAACAAAGGCTACGAAATTCCCCATGTCGTGGGGCTGTTGTGGGACAAGCGGCTGATCTCGAAGCAAGAAGCCGAGATCGTCAAGCGTATTATGATGCTCTCCGCCGACCATGGCCCCTGCGTCAGCGGAGCCCTAGGGACGATCATCGCGGCATGTGCAGGGATCGGCCTGTCCCAGTCGGTTGCAGCCGGACTCATTATGATCGGCCCTCGCTTCGGCGGCGCCGTGACCGATGCAGGCCGGTTCTTCAAGTATGCGGTCGAGAATAAAATGACCGTCGATGATTTCTTGGCCTACATGAAGAAGAACCACGGGCCTGTGCCGGGGATCGGTCATCGAGTCAAGAGTCTGCGCAATCCGGACAAGCGGGTCAAGGAGCTGGTCGGGTACGTCAAGGGTTTGAACATCAAGACCCCTTGCCTGGACTTTGCACTCGAAGTGGAAAAGGTCACCTCGGTGAAGAAGGACAACTTGATTCTGAATGTGGACGGCACGATGGCCGCCGTGCTTGTCGATATCGGGTTTCCGGTCGATAGTCTGAACGGCTTCTTCATTCTGTCACGTACGATCGGACTGATTGGACATTGGGTGGACCAGAAGCGGCAGGATAGCCGCTTGATCCGGCTGTTCGACTATCTGGTAAATTATGCGGCACCTAAGCGGCGCGAAGTGCCGCCGTTGAAATAACAACGATAGTTAATTTTGAATTGAGGTTACCATGTCTATCGATCTTGCAAAAAATCTCTATGCGAAGATGCCGGGCATTTTTGCCAAGGCTAGAGAAAAGTTCGGCCGCGGTCTGACCCTGTCAGAGAAGGTGCTGGTTTCACACGCAGACGATTTCGATACCCAGGTCTGGGAACGAGGCAAAGCCATGTTGGCCTTGCGGCCCGATCGCGTGGCGATGCAGGACGCGACAGCTCAAATGGCCATGTTGCAGTTCATGCAGGCCAACAAAGCACAAGCGGCAGTGCCGAGCACCATCCATTGCGACCACTTGATCCGTGCCGAAATGGGTTCCGAAAAGGACTTGCTCCGTGCGGTGGATGAGAACGCGGAAGTCTATAACTTTCTCGCCTCGGCTGCAAAAAAGTACGGCATTGGATTCTGGAAGCCCGGCGCCGGGATCATTCACCAAGTGGTGTTGGAGAACTATGCATTTCCAGGCAGCTTGATCATCGGCACCGACTCGCACACGCCGAACGGCGGTGGGCTCGGTGGATTAGCGATCGGTGTCGGTGGCGCAGACGCAGGCGAGGTGATGGCTGGCCTGCCATGGGAAGTGCTCCATCCAAAACTGATCGGTATCCATTTGACCGGCAAGTTGAGCGGTTGGGCCTCGCCGAAGGACGTGATTCTGTATCTCTGCGGACTGCTCACGGTAAAGGGCGGAACGAACAAGATCGTCGAATACTTCGGTCCTGGCGCCGAAACCATCAGCGCGACCGGGAAGGGGACAATCTGTAACATGGGCGCAGAGCTGGGCGCCACGACATCGGTGTTTCCCTTCGACCAGAAGATGGTCGCCTATCTGAACATCACGGATCGGGCTGATCTGGCCAACCTGGCGATTGCCAACAAATCATTGCTTGTCCCAGACCCCGAGGTCGCTCAGTCGCCTGAGAATTACTACGACCAGATTGTCGAAATCGATCTCTCGACGCTCGAGCCCCACGTCGTTGGGCCCCATACGCCGGATCTCGCTCGGCCCATTTCTAAGCTGGCGGCGGAAGCCAAGGCGAAGGGGTATCCGGTCGAGCTCAAGGCGGCGCTTATCGGAAGCTGCACCAATTCATCCTATGAAGACATCAGCCGTTCGGCCCACATCGCTCAGCAAGGGTTGAAGGCCGGGCTGAAAGCGAAGACCTCGTTCCTCGTGTCGCCTGGCTCCGAGCGGATTTACAACACGATGAAGCGCGACGGGTTCTTGGCGACATTTGAACAGTTGGGCGGCACGGTGTTGTCTAATTCTTGTGGTCCCTGTATCGGGCAGTGGAAACGGGCCGATGGCGTGAAGGGGAAAGCGGATTCAATCGTCAGCTCCTTCAATCGTAATTTCCCTGGCCGCAACGACGGCATCAATGAAACCCTGTCGTTTCTCGCAAGTCCGGAAGTCGTGACGGCCTATGCCATTACTGGCGACCTCGGCTTCGATCCTGTGAATCAAACGCTCAAGGGGGCGGATGGCAAGGAGTTCAAGTTCCTGCCGCCGGTGGGCGAAGAGCTTCCGGCCAAGGGGTTCGCGAAGGGTGAGGAAGGGTTCGTGGCGCCGGCTGCCAGCGGCGAGGGCTTGACGGTCGAAGTTCCGCCGACCAGCGAACGACTACAACTATTGCAGCCGTTTCCGCGCTGGGACGGTAAGGATTTCGAAAAGCTTCCGCTCTTGATCAAGACCAAGGGCAAGACGACGACTGATCACATTTCGCCAGCCGGCCCCTGGCTCAAGTTCCGCGGCCATTTAGACAGGATCAGCGACAATATGTTCTTGGGTGCGAACAACGCATTCTTCTCCGAGCCAGGCAAGGGGACGGATGTGTTGACGGGTGAAACGGGGCTGACCATGGCCCAGATCGCCCGCAGATACAAAGCGAAGGGCATCGGTTCAATCGTGGTCGGCGACGAGAATTACGGGGAAGGCAGCAGCAGAGAGCATGCTGCGATGTCGCCGCGATTCCTGAACGTTCGCGTCGTGATCACGAAGAGCTTTGCCCGTATTCATGAGACGAATTTGAAGAAGCAAGGGGTCTTGGCGTTGACCTTCGCTGACCCGAAGGATTACGAGAAGATTGAGCAACAGGATCGCATCAGCGTGACAGGGCTAAGCAGTCTGGCTCCTGGCAAACCGGTGC
>JBDTPK010000305.1:0-4365 GCA_039932735.1 Nitrospirota bacterium | reverse complement strand
GGGCGTATCCTGATGACGTCGGAAGCTGTATGATAGCGGCGCGAGTATAGCAATCAGCATAACAGCTGGCTACCTTGACAAACTTGGAAGCCGGGTGCTACCACGCTCTTATGGTGCATGTGGATACACCGCCTGTTCAGAAGGGGGCCAACTCCCCAGCGGCTCCGATCGCCGTCTCGACTTGGACGGGCTCGGCCCGCGAACAGGCCGTTCAGCGGATGTTTACGTCAATCGCAGGCGTCTACGACCTGAACAACACGCTCTTGAGTTTTGGACTGCATTACCGGTGGAAGAAGATTACCGCCTCCTATGTTCCCATCACGACTGGAGGCCGGGCACTCGATGTCGGTTCCGGCACCGCCGATCTGGCGCTCCTGATCGAACCCCGCATGGGGGACAATGGGCGCGTGATTGCCTCTGACCTGAACCATGCCATGCTGGTGGAGGGGCTGAAGAAAGTCACCGGACGGGGCCTGAGGAAGAAGATTACGTGTCTCGAAGCCAACGCCGAGCACCTGGGATTTCCCGATAGGACCTTCCATGCTGTAACCACAGGGTTTTGCATGAGGAACGTCGGCGACCTCCGACAGGCGCTCACGGACATTCATCGTATTTTGCAACCGGGTGGGCGGTTTGTGTGCCTGGAGTTTTCCCGGCCCATCTTTGGGTGGTTGCGGGCCCTTTACGACTGGTATTCGTTCCGGCTGCTCCCTTGGGTCGGCACGAAAGTGGCGCATGACACAACCGGCGTCTATGAATACCTCCCAGCTTCCATTCGGAACTTCCCGGACCAGGAACGATTGAAGCAGATGCTTCTCGATGTAGGCTATCGGCAGGTTACATATCGCAACCTGAACGGCGGGATCGTGGCGATCCATGTTGCCACGAAATAACATGTTCCATTCCTTTCTCCAAACATAGAACATTCAACACTGAACTGTATATGAATTCGATTCTGTATGTATTTCTCCCCTGCAAGAAGGTCTACCCCATCGGGGTGACCTATCTCGCTGATTTTATTCATCGACGTAAGCCGGACGTGCGGCAACGTATCCTCGATCTGTCCCTCTTTCCTGACGCACAACGGATCAGTGCGGTTCGCGACGCCACGACCGAGTTCAAGCCGGACCTTGTCTGCTTCTCCTGGCGCGACATTCAGATCTTTTCTCCACACGAGGGAGACTCTTCGCTGGAACATGCGTTTAACTTCTACTTTGCCAGCAATCCACTCAAGCGGATCGCCGCCTCATTTGCAGGGGTGAAACAGCTCTATCGCTACTACGGTCATATCCGAGCGGCGCTCTCCTATCCCTGGTTGATCGCGAAGGAGTTTCCCAAGGCGCAGATTATGATCGGTGGTGGAGCCTTTACCGCTTTTGCCGACCAGCTTATTCAGAAGCTTCCGGAAGGCGTCATCGGAATTCTCGGGGAAGGTGAAGATGCCATCCTCAAGGTGATTGAAGGTCAGTCGCTGGAGAATGAGCGCTACATCCTCCGGGAGGGGAAGACCGTTCGCAAGGGCCAGCAGGGCTCGCCGGCCCTCCTGGATGCACTGACCGTCGACTTGCCCTACCTGACTTCGATTTTTCCGCAGCATCGGGAATATCTGGGTGAATCCATCGGGGTCCAATCGAAGCGAGGCTGCCCCTACGACTGCGCGTTCTGCCTCTACCCCTACATCGAAGGGAAACGGGTGCGCTATCGGCCACCTTCCATGGTCGTGAAGGATATTTCTCAGCACTATCATCAATGGGGGGCCAGGCGTTTCTGGTTCACGGATGCCCAGTTCATTACCGGGAAAGAAGCCTATCCCCAATGCACCGAGATCCTTGAGCGGATTCTTGCTGAGAAGCTGGAGATCGAATGGTCTGGCTATATCAGGACATCACTGATCACCCCGGAGCTGGCCAAACTCATGGTCCGATCGGGGGTCGGCGATCTTGAGGTCGCCATTACGTCAGGTTCCCAAATGGTGTTGAACGATCTCCACATGGGATTCAAGCTTGAGCGACTGTACGATGGCTGTCGCTATCTGGCGGAAGCGGGATTCAGGGGGAAGGTCATCCTCAATTACTCGCTGAACAGCCCAAAAGAAACCGAAGAGTCCTTGCTCCAAAGCGTGGAGTCCTATAAAAAGGTTGCCTCAATCCTTGGTGAAGAGCGAGTTTTCCCCCTGATGTTCTTTTTGGGGATTCAGCCGAACACAGATCTTGAAGAACGGCTGTTAGAGGAGGGGTATCTTTCGGCTGGCTATAACCCTCTGATGCTGACTCCGACGAGTATAAGAAAGCTTCTCTATAACCCGGCCCCGCTAAACTCGTTCATTGCCAAGGCCTGTCTCCGGGCCTGGGAGCGGAAAGAGGGGAGCAGGGATCCACGGAAGTGGACGGGCTCTCTCTCTCAATCCCCAAAAGAATCGGGTCCCTATGCCGATAAAAGTTTGATCCGAGGGATCGAAGGAAACTCCGGACGCGATACCCTCTTGTCTCTGGAAGAGATCCTCCGCTCACGACAATCCATTCGTTCCGCAAAGGAGCTGAGAGAAAAATCCGTCACCACCCCGACATCCTAGGATTGTCCCACCCAGCCTCCGTCGACGCCTTGCAATCGAATTCAGACCGGTGCTAGCATGGGCGTTCTTTGAGGGGTAAAAATACGTCAACCGTTTGGAAATTTTGATAATTACTCTCGTTCGCCCTGCCTGAAGGGCATTCTGAGGAGACATCTCGATGTATAAGACGATCTATGTCCCGGTCGATAACTCCGACCATTCCAATACTGCGGTCGATGTCGGAGTGCACTTCGCCAAAGCCTTCGGCTCCAAAATCGTAGGGAGCCACGTCTATGCGGCCAAAATGCATGACAAACGCTTCAAGCAGATGGAAGCAGGCTTGCCCGAAGAGTATCACGATGAAAAAGAACTCGACCGACAGCGCCAAATCCACGATTCGCTGATTACCCGTGGCCTCCAGATCATCACCGATTCCTACCTTGACTATGTCGATAAGAAATGCACGGAGAATAATCTGCCGATCGAGCGTCGCTCGCTCGAAGGCCGGAACTGGAAGGTGTTGGCCGAGGACATTAATACTAATGCCTACGATCTGGTGATCATGGGTGCCTTGGGTGTCGGCGCGGTGAAGGACAGCGTCATCGGAAGCAATACCGAACGCGTGCTCCGGCGCGTGCGGAATTCGGACATGCTGATTATCAAGCAGACCCAGCCCATGACCACGGGAAGAATCGTGGTGGCAGTAGACGGAAGCCCCTATTCCTTCGGCGGACTCATGACCGGTCTGGCGCTGGGCAAGGCCTTCAACATGCCGGTTGAAGCCATCTCGGCCTTCGACCCCTATTTCCATTATGCCGCCTTTCACAGTATTTCTGGCGTTCTCAACGAGGAAGCCGGCAAGGTGTTTCGCTTCAAGGAACAGGAAAAACTGCACGAGGAAATCATCGACAGCGGCCTCGCAAAGATCTACCAGTCGCACCTCGACATCTGTCGCGAGATTGCGCAGGCCGAGCATACCGACGTCAAGACCACCCTGCTGGACGGTAAGGCCTTCGAGAAGATCATTCAATACGTGCGCAAAGATATCCCGGCATTATTGATTGTCGGACGGATCGGTGTACACAGCGACGAGGATATGGACATCGGCAGCAACACGGAAAATCTGTTGCGGTCCGCACCCTGTAATATCCTGGTGTCGAACAGGAAGTACGTACCGCCGATCGATACGCTGGCGGAATACACCATCGCCTGGACTGAAGAAGCCCTCCGCCGGATGGAAAAGATCCCCGTATTTGCCAGAGGCGTGGCCAAGACTGCGATCCATCGGTATGCCATCGAAAAAGGTCATACCATCATCAGTAACACGGTGGTCGATACGGCCATCGGGCACATCCTGCCTAAGGGCGCGATGGATGCCATGCGTGCGTTGGGTGGCAGCCTGGATGCCGCGGGTATCGACCGCGACAAGATGCAGGCTGACGAGTCGGTGGTAAAGGATCTCATGGGCTCGACGCTCAGCGGCATGATGACCGAGGTTGTGGAAGACAAGCCAAAAGTGAGTGCCTCTACTCAAGCCTATCTGGACCGGATGACTCAGGATTACTTCGTCTGCGACGGCTGCGGCTACATCGGCAAGGGCGAGACTCCCGTGAAGTGCCCTGTGTGCGCTGCCGGAGGAGACCGCTTCAAGCTGGTCGACAAGAAGATTTTTGAAGCCGCGTCGCACGCCGAAGGGGTCCTCGAAACCGATCTCGCCTACGATGACGTCCCGATGCAATGGACAAAGGACGCCAAAGAGGGAATCCGTGCAATCCCAGCCGGCTTCCAACGTCGACGCGCCAAGGCCAAAATCG
>JBDTPK010000304.1:0-4406 GCA_039932735.1 Nitrospirota bacterium | reverse complement strand
TCGCCCGCGACAAAGCCAGCCTCGACATCTTCTGGCTCAAAGACGACAGCCTCGAAGACTCCGCCAATCTTCCGAACCCCGACATCATCGCCCAAGAAATCGTCGACGACCTCGAAGCGGCGCTCGAACAATTTCGTTTGATTGTGAATGACCTTGGCACTGAACAACGGGAGAAGGTGCCGTGACAGGCAGGTCGAAAACGGCGTGAGTATTTTTCCTCGATGTGCGCTAGCCTAGTCTGCAATTACGAGCCGATGGCGAAATTGTTTATCGCAGTGATCGAGAGGACTTTGAAGATTCACGGGAGGTAATGCGGCGAACAGTTCTCGGTCCAGCAAGCAAGTCTGACCGGGCTGTTCAGGTGTCGTTCTGAATGCTAGCCGAGTGTGAACGATGCGGGAATTAAGCGTGGCTGGTCTTACTGGAACGGTCGGCGATCCTTTTGCGGAGGCGGGCCTTCTCAAGGCTGATTTCAGCGTCTTTAACTTCTGACGGCAGGCCGCCGGCCTTGAGGCGCTGTTCAGCCTTTTCCAGCGCTGTTTGTGCCCGGCCCACATCGATATCTTCGGCTTTCTCGGCAATCTCAGCCATGACTGTGACTTTTGTCGGAGTGACTTCTGCGTATCCCCAGAGAATGGCCATGTGGCTGGTCAAATCCCCGACGCGATAGCGCAGCTCGCCGATGCGTAACGTAGACAGGAAATGACAGTGTCCCGGCAACACACCGAACTCTCCCTCTGAGCCTGGGGCGATGACCTCGTCCACCTCCTTGCTCAAGAGCAACTTCTCCGGCGTCACAACCTCTAGCAATAACTTTCCTGCCATGATCCCTATTCCCTTACTTCCACTCAGAAAGCGGGAGGATCGATGCGTCCTCTACCGCGCGCGTCCAACGAGTGTCTTCCGAGACCGCGCGTTGCTCGAGCAAGGAGGAGTCTCGATTCGCCCGTTGCTTATACCTTCACTCCCATTTTCTCTGCCTTCGCAATCGCTTCCTCGATGGGGCCGACCATGTAGAACGCCTGTTCTGGGAGATGGTCGTACTTGCCGGCGAGAATTTCCTTGAAGCTTCGCACCGTGTCTTTGAGCTTCACATACTTACCGGGTGAGCCGGTGAAGGCTTCGGCAACATGGAACGGCTGTGACAAGAAGCGTTGAATCTTTCGCGCACGGGCCACGGCCATCTTATCGTCTTCAGACAATTCGTCCATACCGAGAATAGCGATAATATCCTGGAGGTCTTTATACCGTTGCAACACCGACTGGACTCCTCGTGCAACCTTGTAATGATCGTCGCCGATAACTTGCGGGTCGAGAATACGCGAGGTGGAGTCGAGCGGGTCGACAGCTGGATAGATACCCAGCTCTGCAATTTGCCGCGACAATACGGTGGTCGCGTCCAAGTGGGCGAAGGCCGTGGCCGGCGCCGGGTCGGTCAGGTCGTCTGCCGGCACATAGATGGCTTGCACCGAGGTGATCGATCCACGCTTGGTGGAGGTGATGCGCTCTTGTAGTTGCCCCATCTCCGACGAAAGGGTGGGCTGATAGCCGACTGCGGACGGCATACGACCGAGCAATGCAGACACTTCTGAACCGGCCTGGGTAAACCGAAAGATATTATCCACGAAGAGCAGCACGTCCTGGTTCTCTTCGTCACGGAAATATTCGGCGACGGCTAGTGCGGTCAACGCGACGCGCAGACGCGCGCCAGGTGGCTCGTTCATCTGGCCATAGACCAGCGCGACTTTTGATTTGGTGAAGTCCTTGGGATCGATGACCTTCGACTCCTGCATTTCGTGCCAGAGGTCGTTGCCTTCACGGGTCCGCTCCCCAACGCCGGCAAACACCGAAAAACCACCATGGTGGAGCGCGATGTTGTTGATAAGTTCCATGATGATGACGGTCTTGCCGACTCCGGCGCCGCCGAAGAGTCCGACCTTGCCGCCCTTGCTGTACGGTTCGAGAAGATCGATGACTTTGATACCGGTTTCGAGGAGTTCGGTCTTCGTCTCCTGATCTTCGAGTTTTGGCGCAGACCTATGAATGGGAGAGGTCTTTGTGGTCTTGATCGGTCCCATCTCGTCCACTGGTTCGCCCAACACGTTGATCAGTCGCCCCAAGGTCTCCCTGCCGACCGGCACAGAGATTGGCGCCCCGCTATCCTGCACATCCATCCCACGCGTGAGACCGTCGGTCGTGGACATCGCGATGCCCCGGACTCGGTTCTCGCCCAGGTGCAGTGCGGCTTCAAGGGTGATATTGACAGCCGGTGTGCCGGCGGACTTATTCTCTTCCTGTGTCACTTTGAGGGCATTGTAAATGTTCGGCAGTTTTCCGGGAGGAAATTCCACATCGACCACCGGTCCGATGACCTGGATGACTTTTCCTATGCTCATAACGCTCCTTCTCTCGCGAGTTCTGAATTCTGAG
This sequence comes from Nitrospirota bacterium, assembly GCA_039932735.1. Taxonomy (GTDB): domain Bacteria; phylum Nitrospirota; class Nitrospiria; order Nitrospirales; family Nitrospiraceae; genus Palsa-1315. The sequence goes on along the minus strand of JBDTPK010000304.1, from coordinate 1,976 downwards.
TCATGAGTTCTGAGCTCTATGTCCTCTCGGCCTTCACACTCAGAACTCAACACTCAGAGCTTCCAATCTATTTCAGCGCTTCGGCACCGCCCACGATGTCCCTCAGTTCTTTGGTAATGGCGGTCTGAATGGTCCCGTTGTAATGCAAGGGCACTTCCAGGCCATTATTTTCATGGTCCTGGTAATCTTTTGTGTATTATTACGCGCCGCAATTTTCCTGCGTAGGCTCTGTAAGCTGGTGATTGCTTCAGGGGCCTCAGCGCTCCAATTGAAAATTACGGCTTTGCACCGTACCCCATCTTTTGTTTAAAGGTCGTGATAATCTCTTTCAGGCTGCCGGTGACCTTGTCATCGATTTTACCGATGCTCGCAATCTCTTTCTTCAGCTCCGGATGATGCTGTTGCACGTAGTGCAGCAGGTCGGCTTCAAACTGTAGCACTCTATCGACGGGTACATCATCCAGGTATCCGTTGACGCCGGCGTAAATCGACAGCACTTGGTCTGCGACCGGCATCGGTTTGTATTGCCCCTGTTTGAGCAATTCAACCATCCGAACGCCGCGCGCAAGCTGCATCTGCGTGGCTTTATCCAGCTCGCTGCCGAACTGCGCGAACGCGGCCATTTCTCGATACTGGGCGAGGTCGAGCCGAAGGGTACCCGCCACCTGCTTCATGGTCTTGATTTGAGCCGAACCGCCAACGCGGGAGACCGACAGACCCACGTTAATCGCTGGGCGAATACCGGAGTAGAACAGATCGCTACCGAGATAGATCTGCCCGTCGGTAATCGAGATGACGTTGGTCGGGATGTAGGCCGACACGTCACCGGCTTGCGTTTCAATGATGGGCAGCGCGGTGAGGCTTCCCCCTCCGAGCTTGTCGCTGAGCTTGGCCGCACGCTCCAACAACCTGGAGTGCAGATAGAATACGTCGCCAGGATAGGCTTCACGGCCAGGTGGGCGACGGAGCAAGAGAGACAGCTGACGATAGGCGACGGCGTGCTTGGAGAGGTCGTCATAGACGATTAGGGCATGTTTGCCGTTATCCCGGAAGTACTCGCCAATGGCTGCACCGGAGAAGGGCGCAAGATACTGCATGGGTGCCGGATCGCTCGCGGTAGCCGCCACCACGAGGCTGAAATCCATCGCGTGGTTCTCTTCGAGCGTCTTGACGACGCGTGCCACGGTTGACCGTTTCTGGCCGATGGCGACATAGATACAAAAGACGTTAAGGCCTTTTTGATTGATGATCGTGTCAACGGCAATGGCAGTTTTGCCGGTCTGCCGGTCGCCGATGATCAACTCACGCTGCCCGCGCCCGATGGGGATCATGGCGTCGATGGCCTTGATGCCTGTTTGCAAGGGCTCGCGCACCGACTGACGTGTATTCACCCCAGGTGCTGTGACTTCTATCCGGGACGAGAGCGACGATTTGATTGGGCCCTTTCCATCGATCGGCTGGCCGATCGCGTTCACCACACGGCCGAGTAAGGCTTCGCCGACTGGAATCTCTGCAATACGTCCTGTGCGCTTGACCGGATCGCCTTCTTTGACTCCCACGTCATCGCCCATGAGCACGGCACCGACATTGTCTTCTTCAAGATTCAGGGCGATCCCGTAGAGGCCGCCGGGAAATTCGAGCATTTCGCCGGCCATGGCGCCGTCGAGGCCATAGATCTTGGCAATCCCATCTCCAACCTGGATGACGGAGCCGGTTTCCTTGACATCGACTTGTTTGTCAAAGCCCTTGATTTTCTCTTTGATAATCGAGCTGATTTCTTCTGCCTTAATCTGCATAGCTACTCCTTCGTCAACAAACTCTGCATCGCTTGTAACCGGCCGAGCACGGTGCTATCGACCACCGTGCTGCCGAGACGGATTTGCATGCCGGCGATATAGCGGGCATCCGTGTGAAAGGTGACTTCGACTTGGCGCTTGAGCACTGTGCGCAAGCGATTGCTGATTTGGTCTTGCTCG
>JBDTPK010000303.1:0-4411 GCA_039932735.1 Nitrospirota bacterium | reverse complement strand
CATTAATTTCGCGTTGATCGGCGATGGCCTGCGTGAGTGTTAACAGGCCCTAGATTACAGCAACGCTTTGACTTTATCCTTGATACCGTCTCCGCACCGCATAACTACAACGATTACCTGAATCTGCTCAAAACCGACGCTACTGGAACCCTTTCCGCTCATTTTGCATCGCCGCCGCATCGCTGGGTCCGTGATCGGTGGCATCCGAGAAGCCCAAGCGATGCTTGATTTCTGCGCCATGCACAACATCGAGTCCGATGTTGAAATGGTCCCGATCCAATACGTGAACGAAGCCTATGAACGAGTCCTCGAGGGCGATGTGCGGTTTCGGTTCGTGATCGATCTGGCGTCGTTATAATAGATGTCGGGGTGGCCAGGAAAAATGGCTGGGGGACTAGGAATCGAACCTAGGTAGCCGGCTCCAAAGGCCGGCGTCCTACCGCTAGACGATCCCCCAGCGCGGCACGAAACCGAGGCATAAATCTCAAAGTACGGGCGGGAAGATTATGTGGCTGGGGGACTAGGAATCGAACCTAGGTAGTCAGATCCAGAAACTGACGTCCTGCCGCTAGACGATCCCCCAACCGACGCTCACACTAATATAAGGCTCGCGGTTTCGTCAAGATCGGCGCTAGCCGGCTATTGAAACAGTCGGTCATCTCACCCGCCCGACCCTGCGCGCCGAGACTCGCCTTTCCGCAGGCGGCCTCCTTGCTTCTCTCTTAAAGCCTGTGAAGCGTGAAGGATTGGCCACGGAGGGAACGGAAGAAAGATTCGCTACGGCCTTGTACGGGAGGGGCGTGCATCTTGGCGCACGCGAGGTGGACGGGTGCGACAGGGCCTGCTTGAACAGCCTGCTTGCTCAGAGAAGGAACTGCCTCATACGTGGGAAGCCCGTTCGATTCCTTCACGAAACCGAAATAATGTCCGGTCACGCCCTAACACTTCCATGACGTCAAAGAGGCCGGGGCTGGCCGTGCGACCGGTCAGGGCCACACGAACTGGCTGAGCCAGCTGCCCCATCTTCATCCCTTCTTCCTCAACCAACTGCTTGAACGCCTCTTCCCATTGGTGTTTCGAGAAAGCCGGAAAGGCCTCGAAACGAAAGAGCAACTTGCTAAGGATCGGCGCGATGGCCGGCGTCAAAAACCTCTTCGCTGCCTCTTCGTCACATGTCACAGTCTGTCCAAAATATGGCCTCACCCAATTGACCATCTCCACAAGCGTCTTCGCCCGTTCCTTCACGAGGACGACGAGTTGCGCGAGCCAATCGGCCGAGACAGCCTGGACTTCACCTGTTAATCCCGCTGCTTCCAAGAGGGGCACGAGCGCCTGAGCGACCTCGTTAGGCGGGCTAATCTTGATATATTCTGCGTTTACCCAGAGGAGTTTCTCGGGATTGAACACGGCTGCGGATGTTTGAACATTCTTCCAGGAAAATTTCTCGATCAACTCCTGGCGGGTAAAGAGTTCCTGGTCTCCGTGTGACCACCCAAGCCGAACGAGATAGTTCACCATCGCATCAGGCAAATACCCCATCTCTTTATAGGCCATGATCGAGGTGGCCCCGTGCCGCTTCGAAAGACGAGATTTGTCCGACCCCAGAATCATCGGCAGATGTCCGAACTGAGGAACTGGAAACCCAAGCGCGCGGAAGATCGGAACCTGCCGCGGTGTATTGGTGAGGTGATCGTCTCCCCGCACCACGTGGGTAATCTGCATCAGTGCATCATCAACCACCACTGAAAAATTGTACGTCGGGTAGCTGTTCGAACGGAGAATGATCAGATCGTCCTGCACTGCGTTATCGAAGACGATCTTGCCCTTGATGAGATCGTCGACCACGGTCTCTCCCTCTTGTGGAGCCTTGAAGCGCAAGGCCATCTCACCTGACTGATTTGTGAGGCCACGATCACGGCAGCGGCCGTCGTATTTCTGAGACAGCCCCTTGGCCTCAGCCTCATTACGCCGCGCGTCGAGTTCTTCCGCTTTACAGGCACACCAATAGGCCTCGCCCTTCTCCAGGAGCTGCATCGCATAACCGCGATAGAGATGCCTCCGCTCCGTCTGACGAAAGGGGCCTTCATCCCAATCAAGCCCCACCCACTTCATGCCTTCGATGATGGTCTGGATCGATTCGTCCGTCGACCGACTCTGATCTGTATCTTCAATGCGGAGAATGAAGACGCCCTTCTGCTGACGCGCAAAGAGCCAGTTAAACAAGGCCGTTCGAACACCACCAATATGGAGAACGCCTGTCGGACTGGGGGCAAAGCGCACTCGCACCTGAGTCATCGCATACTCACAGATGTGATACGAAAAGGTCGGTATCTATAGCATGCGGGGAAAAGCCTTGTACAGGAAACGTCACGCTTCCATCTCGTCGTCGCTTCTGCTATGAGAAAGAAGGAGATCGGTATGGCTGAACTCACGCAAGCAGCGGCGGTGCTCTCGGTGAGCGATCTCACCCCCCACGCGCGCCAGCTCGTGCTCCTTCCTGCTGTTCAAAACATTGCGTTTCAGCCCGGCCAATGGGTTTCACTCAAACTACCGGTCGGTGCCGCACCACCGCTCAATCGAGCATATTCGATGGCAGCACCAAGCACACCATCGGGCGAATTGACCTTCATCTTTGATCGTGTACCTGGCGGCGTGGGGTCCAACTATCTCTACACGCTCAAACCTGGCGATGAGACACAGCTCTCAGGCCCCTATGGGAATTTCACGCTTCCGATGCCACTCGATCGAGAATTGATCTTGATCGCCCGTTACACCGGCCTCGTCCCCATCCGCTGCATACTGAAGCACCTCTATGCGCAACGACAGACAGCGACCATTCTCCTTATTGCCGTTGCTCCTGCGGAGGAAGAACTGCTCTTTCATCAGGAATTACTCACGCTGGCCGTGACCCACCCAGGGTTCCGCTACTTACCGTTGGTGGCAACCGACGGGGAGCAGCAAGCCGTCGATCTCGCGCTTTCGATGCTCTGCCCATTGATTGATCATGCGCCTAAAGTGATCTCGATGCTTTGTGGAACAAAAGGTTTCGTCCGACCGCTGCGAGCATGTTTTGTTGAGGCGGGCTATGACCGGAAAGAAGTGAAAACCGAAACCTATAATTAGTGGCCTTCCCTGACGAGATTCTTATTGACTGCCGGTATCTCGACCACAATATCTCTCGTGCCATTCGGCACACATTGGCAACCGAGTCGCGACTGTAGTGTGGTGATCGGCGCTTCTTCCAGCTGATCGAACTCATCGTCCGTACCATCGTTACAGCTCTCAAGCCCCTGTTTTACAATGACGTGACAGGTTGAACAGGCACAGACACCCCCGCAGACATGTTCTAACGCCACTCCATTGCCCATCGCCACGTCAAGGAGACTCCCTGGGAGCCCCGTCGGGCCGTAGGGAATCTTGGTCGGATCGACCTCAACTTTCGTCACCACGCCGCCAGGGGCGATAAAGGTAACGGTATAGGCCACTTGAGGAAGCTTGTAGTCGGTCTTCTCAATATAGGGATTGGTTCCGCCCATCTTCTTCCTGTTCCTTTCTGTATCGGACTCAGCTTTATTTCCCCACGGTTGACAGTTTTGAAACTTGCATGTTACTCTTAGTGCGACCTTATTGATCGGAGACTATTATAGTCTCCGACCTTGGAGATCGGCAATAGCAATGTTGAAGATTTCAAAAAAAACAGATTATGCCCTCATGGCTCTCCAGCACATCGCTACAGTCCAATTCGGCGACGTGACGCCTGGGCGCGTGGTGAATACGAAAGAGATCGCGGAGGAATATAATATTCCCCTTGAGCTGCTGGCCAAAGTGCTTCAGACCCTTGCCAAAAATGCATTGATTGAGAGTCACAATGGACCCAAGGGCGGATATGTGTTAGCCCGACGCGCGCACCAAATTACGATCGCGCAAATTCTCGAAAGCATCGAGGGCCCCTTGGGTATCACCGACTGTTCACACGAGAAGGATGGAGAGTTCTGCATGCAGCGAGACAATTGCCATATCCGCACCCCGCTCTTGAAAGTTCAAGATAGCATTGCCCAATTACTCAATAATATGACCCTACAAGACATGATGGGTGGCACACCGCTCATTACCATTCAGTCCCCTGCGGCACAAGGAGTTGAACGATGAAACTGCCTATTTTCCTGGATAACCATTCCACGACACCGATGGACCCACGCGTATTGGATACCATGCTCCCCTACTTCGTCGAGAAATTTGGAAACGCGGCCAGCCGCAACCATGCCTTTGGGTGGGCCGCAGAAGAAGCCGTCGACCAGGCAAGGAAACAGATCGCGAAGCTGATCAAGGCCGATCCGAAAGAAATCGTCTTCACGAGCGGCGCCACTGAATCGGACAATCTCGCGATCAAGGGCGTGTTGGAAATGTACAA
>JBDTPK010000302.1:0-4418 GCA_039932735.1 Nitrospirota bacterium | reverse complement strand
AAATCAACCGGGTCGTGACCGATTCCATCACCAACTGGTTTTTCACCACCAGCGAAACGGCCAACGAGAATCTCCGCCGCGCCGGTATCACCGACGATCGCATCTTCTTCGTCGGGAATACCATGATCGATACGCTGCTCAAGCAGCTTCCGCGCTTGCGTCCGCCTGCCTGTTGGGAATCGCTGAAGCTTGAGCCTAACAACTACTTTGTCGTCACCCTGCATCGTCCGGCAAATGTGGACGGGGAGCAGCAATTGCTGCGGCTGTTGCAGGCCATCGCCGACGGCACGCGCGGCTTACCGGTGGTGTTTCCTGTCCATCCACGCACCGCCAAGAATCTATGCGATCTCGACAGCAAAACACCGCAACTGAATTATGTTGATCCACTGGGCTACTTAGAATTCAACTACCTGGTGAAGCATGCCCGTGGGGTCATCACCGATTCTGGTGGTATTACCGAAGAGACCACCATATTGGGCGTACCCTGCCTGACCCTGCGTGATAACACCGAACGTCCCGAGACCATCACGATCGGGACGAACGAACTCATTGGTACCGACCCAAGCAAGCTGTCTCTGGCGTTGGCGCGATTGATGGCCGGCCAGTGGAAACAAGGCGCTATTCCTCCCAAATGGGATGGGAAGGCGGCCGAGCGGATCGTCGAGCATCTGGAACGAATACTGAGTGCGAACTGAAGCGGGAGCATGCAGAAAGCGCGTTGTTCTGTCTTGCCTCATAGCGAGATCTTCCATAGAGTACAAGCGGCCAATGCGCCCAGTCTCGACACAGATGAACAATACGCACAGCGCAACGCAGCCGTACTGAATCATATGAATCGATGGACATGTACTGAAAGTCCAAAGGCATGGAGGAAACCATGAAGGAATTGGATCGTATCACCATGGACCCAGCGGTCGTGGGAGGGAAGCCCTGTATTCGGGGCATGCGGGTGACCGTCGGTACCGTAGTGGGCTTGATGGCATCGAGAAAGGCGATTGAGGAGGTGCTGGCATCGTATCCCTACATCGAGAGGGAAGATGTATTGCAAGCCCTCACGTACGCGGCATGGCGATCGGAGGAAAAGGACCTTCCCCTGGTGTCCTGATGAAATTTCTGATCGACATGAACCTTTTGCCTGGCTGGATTGACGTGTTGACCGCCGAAGGGTGGGAAGCCGTGCACTGGTCGACCGTCGGCGCCCATGGGGCAACTGACGAGTCCATCATGACCTGGGCCAGAGACCATGTGTATATGGAGGCAACAGGAACTGTCCCCAGCACTCCACCCGAGATCATGTGTGTATTTCAAGGAGGGAGCCATTGTGAGAAGAGCAGAGGCAACAGCAGAAGTGTTCATGACCGCATTTGAGTCCTTGCCGAAGTCCGACCGTGGAGTGATTCTGCAGCGACTCTTCGCTAACCCCGCGCTGAAAGAAGATCTCATCGATGTGGCTACATGGTATGAGCGTCACGCAGAACGGGCCATTCCGTACCGGCGCGTTCATGAGCGCCTGAAGAAAGATGGCCGTCTCTGAGATACCGGCTTACCATCAAGCCTTCGGCAAGCCGGGAGCTAGAACGGTTGGAGAATCAGCTTCTCCGTCGAGCGGACGAGGCCATCCTGAAGTTAGCCGATAACCCTCGACCATCAGGGGTAAAGAAATTAAGCGGTCTACCGCTATATCGCATCAGAGTTGGAACGTTTCGGATCCTGTACGAGGTCAATGACGCACAGCACCTGGTCACCGTAGTAACCATCGGTCACCGCCGCGACATCTACCGAAAGTAACGGAGGTCTTCTTGGAGGGAAGGTGGAAGAATATTGAAGTAGACACCACAATTGACAGTCGGGCTCGTCGAGGCAGAGTTCGATGAGGTGTGGTGCTGATAGGCGTGGAAGTGACAGAAGAGGCATGGCATGAGCACTGCGGCGAAGATCGTTGAACCTCGCGTGATGAATATCGAAGTCAGCGACGATGAGATCATCGCGCATCTGGTAGACGGACGGACGATCAGCGTACCGTTGGCCTGGTCATGGCGTTTATCAGAGGCTACCCCGGAGCAGCGACAACATTGCGAAATTCTTGGCGACGGCCAGGGGATTCATTGGCCTGACATTGATGAGGATATCAGCGTTGAGGGCATGCTCCACGGGGCCCCGGCCCCTCGTCCCACAACATCCACAAGGCATGCGGCCTAACCCGCATGATCCATGGGGGTTCGTGACGAAACCGCAGAGACGCCAGGCGAGGTCTGAACGATGCGACCTGCCTGTGCCGTGCCCGGCACGGCAGACAAGGAACGTCGCTGGCGGACTTTTTCAGCATCCTGCTATGCGGTCGAAGAGAACGGGTGGCTGGTTATAACCGTTATGGTCAAATTCTTCTGAACAGGGAGGGCATATGAAGCTCAGCTATGATGCAAAATACAACGTCGCGTATCTGCGCTTGCACGAAAAGACGGAGCAAGTCACCACCATTAAAGTCAGCGGCGAGATGAACATCGACATGGCGCCGGATGGCACCGTCTATGGCATCGAATTATTGAATGCCAACGAGCAATTGGCGGAAGACCATGGCGCCCTCATTGTGGAATCGGAAGGGCTCCGCCATGAAATTCCGCTGACGGCCTAAACAAACCAGTTTGACGCTGTCCTACACCATGTGCACGACCAAGCCGCTGATCGACAACGAGTTTCCGAACCTCTTCACGGACGCCCGTCGGCTGCGCACCGTCCCCCAATGTTCCCCCGCCTCTTTGCGGGAGAGGGGGTTAGGGTAAAAGGAGGGATGCGACGCATCGTCAGCGGTGGTATCACCGAAGAAACCACTGTCCTCGGCATACCCTGCTTGACCCTGCGTGATAACACCGAACGTCCCGAAACCATCACGATCGGGACGAACGAACTCATTGGTACCGACCCAAGCAAGCTGTCTCTGGCGTTGGCGCGATTGATGGCCGGCCAGTGGAAACAAGGCGCTATTCCTCCCAAATGGGATGGGAAGGCGGCTGAGCGGATCGTCGAGCATCTGGAGCGAGTGTTGGCACAAAAGTGATTCGGACCCACTAAAGCTGGAGTAAAGACGAGACCATGCTGGCTGAAGGACCGACCCTCTGGCTGGAGGTAGGTCAGGTAGAAAAACTTGACGTGCGTGGCGCGTAGGCTTGTCGTAGTAGCGTGTCGGCCTGTCTGCGTGCGACGCACAGGCAGAAGGTTGGAGTAGAAACCATCACGAATAATGCGGGTTAGGCGGCTTGGAGGGGTTGATTTGGCTGACCGTCATCGAGGTAGGTGTAATAATCTCCGAACCAATAGGTTCTCCGCTCGCTGAAAAATCCACCAAACCTCCGGGAAGAGCTTCCTCGGTTCGGGTGCTCCTAGCTCCGACCGATCGAGGAAGGTAGAGATAGGCGGCAAGCGGTTTGCCTTTGCGGAACGTCACTTTACGATAACGGTCCTTCATGCATTATTCTTTCACAGGGTACGCGGGAACGCCAATGAGGAGCTGCGCGTTCGAATCTGGTTTAACGATCACCGCCCATTCTGCGCCGCGATGTCGGTGCTCACCATCTAGCGTTCCTCTACGACACTCGACCGATAGGATCGGCTCGCTCCAGCATCGCTCGCAAGTCGAGTTCGGTAAAATCTCGGTCTTCCATGCGCTTTTCAAAATGAGGTGTGCACTCAAGTTCCCATTCCCATTAATCAGGCCAATCCTTCACAGTGGAACCCATTTTGGGCCACCCACTCCAGCATGTCAGCTCAACCGAACTCGACTGTCCTCGTCGCAGCCCCACGGAGTGGCAATCGACAACCGAGCCCGGGTGAATGCGGGGCGGGCTAGACGAGCGGGGAGACCCCGCCAGTCGACCAGGAATAGCATTCGTACGAGCATACCGAACTGCGGGACATAGTATCTGAAGCAGGCTGAGGTTACGCGTCTAGCAAACGTGCCTACTCAGGTAGATAGGCTGAAGGCGTTTAGTTTTCATTCTGAGTAGTGAAGGATTCATCGCTACTTGGACCCATGGTCGTAGAAATGAACTTCAGCCTGAACCCCTGCATAGTGACACGCAGCCTCAACCTTCCGGCCCGTCTATCTCGCATCAAACACCTTGCCTTGCCTAAAGAATTCACCTAGAGTACCTAATACCTTGTTGTGAGGCAGAGGCAGGATGTCCAGGTCGACTTTGACCAGTAAGGGACAAACGACCATCCCGAAGGCTGTTCAAAAGCCATTCACTCTCCCTCTAGCAGGCTGCGGGAAAATTCGATGTACACATAAAACACCATTGAAATATGACAGAAGGAGCGATGACCCTAAAAACATCGGGATGCTCAAAAGGACTCTCCAGCAAGGCCGAAGCGAGCGAAGAGGCGAGGCGTACGCTTCGGTACGTTGAGCCTCTGAGCGATGC
>JBDTPK010000301.1:0-4428 GCA_039932735.1 Nitrospirota bacterium | reverse complement strand
AAAAGGTAAACCAGATGCGACTGGAAGCTGCATAAGCAGTTCCTACCCCATCTTTCCCTCCATGCGTCCATCTGGGCTCGATGCCTGGCCATCCAAAAGCCTTCATCTGGTTGTGTCTGTTATGGAGCTTCATTTCTTGTTGCTTCGCGGCGGCAATCTGCCGGCTAGTGGCGGCCGTCTAACAAGCCGAGATCGAGGGCCCAGCCTGTTAGCAAACCGCTACGGGTCTGTCCCATTTTGGACATCTGTGAAGGGCCTTTCGGTTTTGAATATTAATCGACACTTCGGGTTGTCTGGCCCCTCCTTTCCGTGCAGTACCTGCACCAACTCCCATCCTTGCTGTCCGTACTCTTGAAGAACCTTCTCAAGCTGAGCGTCGGACTCCGCTTCCAGCTTGAGATCGATGCGTTCAATTCGATATTTCCATTCAGCCATTGCGAACCTCCATTCAATTGCGATCCATGGTGACCTCATCATTCACTATCATTCACAGAACTAGTCATTTGACGGGCAACCCGTTGTCGTGCCCTTCCCAACGAATCGTTTGTACACGGTGCCGTGAGGCGAGGAATGCCAGCAGCGATGCCAACTCCTTGGGTTTCAGAGCTCCGCGATAGGACGGCATGTTCTCGACTCGCTAAAACTTCGGGTGGCCCATTGCTGGCCTGCTTGCCAGGTGATAAAGACCGATCTGTGGGCATCAAATGTTCGGCAGCAGATCGAAGTACTCATCGTCTTCCTTCGTGCCGCCTTCCCCTTTGCCAACCTGTTTTTCAGATTCGATGAACTCGATTCGTTCGATCCACTTGACCATTTTGTACCCCAGTTGGTTTTCTACTCTCAGCCGCAGCGGAGCGCCATATACAACTGGGAGCGGCGCGCCATTCATTTCCGAAGCCAGCAGACATTCCGGCTTGAGAAGATTCTCCATGCGCTGTGTATCGTAGTACTCACCTCCGTAAGGAGATCCACCGAAGGAGAAGAAGGCCACTGCTTTCGCGGTCGGTTTGGGTTCGACCAGGTCGATAAGGGTCTTCATGGGGACTCCGCCCCACCGCGCTATTCCCGACCAACCCTGGATGCAATGGTGCATCGTAATGAATTCGGTCTTTCCGAGGGCTTTCAGTTCTGCTAGCGAAAGCTCGACGGGTCTTGCGACTAGGCCGCCGATCTTCAGCTTGTAGTCGTGGAAGCCGGTTAGGGCTAGCTGTTTCCAATCCTCGCGCTCCGGCATTTTGCCGTTCGGCCAAAAGAACAGCGAGATCTCTTCCTTGGTATATCGTTCACTCGGAGCAAGCCGGTTCAGCGTGGCTAAGCGAAGAGGTTGTGATAGCGCCTTTTGGATGTGTTGCAGCACGCGGGGGAAGCTCCACGAAATATAATGTGCCGCTATCCAGGAAGCCATAACCACCGCAATACCACCAAAGCCTAGGATCACCCCGAGATGACTCCGATCGTCAGTTCCAAGGACGATGTGATTCATATTTCGCGCAAAGCCAGTCAATGCCACCAGCGTGACATGAGCGGCGATGAACGCCAGATAACCCGTCATCAACAGGAAGTGAATGGACCGGGCTGCCTGCCTACCGCCAAACAGTCGGGGGAACCAGACGAAACGATTCACCAGCGCCGGGGACATCGAGATCCCGGTCAGGATGGACAGCGGTCCAAACACAAAGACCATACCGAAGTAGACAAGTTGCTGGAGGGCATTGTACCCATAAAACCCATTGGGTTCCGGAGGAAAACGGAAATTCGCATAATCGACGAACGTACTCCATGCCTGCGTCAGCACCACTGAGGAAGTGGGAACAAGCCGTCTCCATTGTTCGGTTGCTAACAGCAACGTGACAAAAATGATGCCGGTGATGATAAATCCGTAGACGTTGATGAAGTGCCAGGATCGGGCCACTCCCACGGTATGGCGATAGCCCGGTAGTGCGAACAGAGGCGAGATGTAACGTTCATCATCGTTGGCCGTCCACACCCGGTCGGTTGGTACCGTTAGGGGCGTGAATCGAATCCACTCGGTTCCGGGCGTGCAACCGTCATTGAAATACAGCCGCGGGTGATCGAAGAGAATGGAAAGACCACTGCGGATCAGTATCATCAAGAAGAGAAAATTGAAGAAATGACAGTAGCGCACCCACAGCGGAAAGCCGTGCGGGCCGAACAGCGACGATTCGTCAAATAGAGGGATGGGCGGAATGTACGGCAATCCAAGGAGAGCGGCCTGCCCCCAAGCCAAAACCAGCGGCAGGAACACCACACAGGAAGCAATAACGATGAAAGACGGTCGGACCCAGATCCGGAAACGACGATCCAGTGGATAATGAACGGCTCGATGCGCCGCGTCGAACGAGATCAAAGGCCCTCCTCAGTAGATATCGCACACAACGCACCCGGCAGCGAGCATTTTCTTCCACGTTCGATGGAATCGAGCACGATGTACTGTTTGATTAGTAAGCTAGTCTCGTAAGTCACGCCTTACTTCTCGGGCACTTTTTGAGAGCCGAACCCTTGTGCATGGCCAGGTGATCGGTCTTGTCGCTTTGAATCAAATATTGCGGCTCCGTCTTCGAAGCGTGAACCGTGTACTTCTTGAACGTAATTTCTGAGGTGTGCTTCTTCTTGATGGTTCCGCGAACTCGGCCTGCTTCCGAGTTCCACTCAACGTAGTCGCCCACTTTGAAATCGTGTGTCATCGATTTGTTGCACAGGCCCAATTCGGTTGCTCCAGCTCGGTCTCTTCCAGTTGCAGTCTCAGTTGAGATAGTACGGTTTCAGACGGAACCCCGATTTCCGCGGAAGCCTGGACCGGCGTTTTTTCTCCGGTCCAGCAAAAGTCCAGATGGCGCCGTTCAAAAACGGCAATCAACGCTGGCCATTCCACCGCGATCTGCTTCATTCTTCTGGAGACTGGATCAATCACCGGTGCCTTCCTCGTCAATCCGAATTCTACTCGACAATCGAAATCCCGTAACCATGACGTTTGTCTCCCCGAACGTGACAAACGTCTATTGGCAGACTTTCTGAGTGGATGGATAGTTGAATTGGTGGTGGAGAACATCCGATGACCGCGGTAGAACGGCTGGCCGAATTCGCCGTGAGTGCGCCTTACGAGGAGCTTTCGGAAACGGCCCGCCAGCAACTGAAGATCCGAATTCTGGACGCTCTGGGTTGCGCCATCGGTGCGGTAGAAGGCGAACCAGTACAGATCATTCGCAAGAACATTGCCGAATTTGATACCAACGGAAAATGCACACTGCTGGCCGGAGGACGGGCGAGTCCCGACCATGCGGCGTTCTACAATGGGGCCGCCATTCGCTACCTGGATTTCAACGACAGTTACCTGGCAAAGGGCGAGACGTGCCATCCCAGCGACAGTCTGGCGCCCATTCTGGCAGCGGCGGAGTATGTGGGGGCCAATGGTCGTGAATTGATGACGGCGCTCGCTATTGCCTACCAGGTGCAGTGCCGATTGAGCGATGCGGCCGCTGTCCGCGCCGCGGGATTCGATCACACTGTCCAGGGGGCTTATGCCGTTGCTGCTGGAGTCGCGCGCGTATTAGGTCTCGATGCCACGCGGACCGCCAACGCCATCGCCATCAGCGGCACCGCCCTGAACGCACTCCGGGTGACCCGGACCGGTAAGCTTTCGCACTGGAAGGGCCTTGCCTATCCCCATATGGCTGCTTGCTCAACCGCCATCGTCTTTCTGGCGCGTCTGGGCATCACCGGTCCGTTGGAAGTCATTGAGGGGGAGAAGGGACTAATGGACGCGATCACAGGTCTGTTTGAGATCGATTGGTCCCACGAAGACCTGGAACGTGTAAAACACACCATCCTCAAGAAGTACAACGCTGAAATTCATTCGCAGACGGCTATCGAAGGCATACTGGAGCTGAGAAGGTGCCACCAATTCAAAGCGGATGAAGTGGAACAGATCAACCTTGAGATCTTCGATGTTGCGTACCACATCATAGGCGGGGGAGACGAAGGCGACAAGAAATCCGGCGTAAATACCAAGGAGCAGGCTGACCACAGCCTGCCGTACATCCTCGCAGTAGCCATCCTGGATGGCCAGGTAACGCCGGAGCAATACCAACTCGACCGAATCCATCGGGCAGACGTACAGGAGATGTTGCACCGTGTCACGGTTAATCCGAGCGCAGCCTATTCTGAACAGTTCCCGAATGAGATGCCCTGTCGAATCAGTATCCAGCTACGTGATGGCCGCACTCTGACCAAGGCGATGCGGGACTACCCGGGCTTCTTCAGTCAGCCGATGACCTGGGACATGGCTTTTGAGAAATTTGAACGCCTTGCGGAGCCGTATACCACGGCTCCGGAACGGCGAGCTATCGCGGGTGTAATTTCCGAATTGGAGAACACTCAAGTCTCCGACCTGATGCTCTTGCTGGCAGG
>JBDTPK010000300.1:0-4441 GCA_039932735.1 Nitrospirota bacterium | reverse complement strand
GCCCAAGCCTTCTTATCATGACAGAACTCGCACAGCCGTTCCTTCGTGTGGTCTCGACAGAGCCAGCCCTTCCGAGCTCGATCATACATCATTCCTTCACACCCGCAGGCAGACCGCCCAAATAGTGTGCTGGTCCTAACGATACAGGTCTTCATCGTCGTATCTCCACTGTGGCTAGAGTGTTGTCTGCACTAATCCTCGTCCCACGACCAACCGGACAATTCGATCACCCATCAAGATCGACTGCCCAGCTAGTAGCTCTTCCCAGGTTCGAATTAAGATAAGCATCGGCAGCTCAGGCTGCATATTCATGATTCGCAAGAAATTCTAGTTCTGCCACATCTTTCTCAGGACTCCCCACACGGCACCGATTGGAAAGCCTAATGACCGGTTCCAAGACCAGCTCATGTTCACGTACGCGAACTGGTCCTGGACGTGTTAGCTGATCACATAGCGGCTAAGCCGGTTCCGTGATTTTTTGCCAGGCTTGTAGGCTTTGATCCAGACGATCGCTGCGCCATGAATGCTTGGCCACTGGTCTGAGAGCCAACGCTGATCAATCCAGAACCTACGGGCTTGCTCTCCTGCCGCTGGCCGTCACGCCCAAAACACATGCGGCACACCGTTTCCCTCGGCTGTGCGGACCTGGCAGTACTGAATCTGCGTATATCCAAGACGTTCTTCAATCCGTTGCCTAAGCCGCTTGTGATTGTAAGTGAGCCTTGTTCCATCCCTGCCATCAGCGGTAGAGAGGGTCACCGAGTGCATCTGGTACCCGTGCGACTCCCAAAAGAAGAGCAGGGACCGTATACGGTGATACCCGCGTTTCTGTTTTCTGCTCCACTCAGGTTTTTGGTTGCCTGTAGCCCCGTGGATGGAACGAGATACGTCTTCCATTGCCCCCCTTGATCACGGCAGTAAACAGCGGGCTGCTTTGCTCGTGCTTTGCCCATACCAACGGGTTAGAGGGAGTTGAGAGGATTGAGCACAGATAGTGCCCTATGGTACGAACAGTGGTCCGAACGTAAAATCCCTCGAGCTTCATAGGCCCATGCCGGTTCAATCCCGGCCTCCGGCACCAGAAACAGGAGGGTGCGTTTGCTCCCCGTCCTCACGTTTGATCATCTCTCCTCCCAGCCCGCATGATTGATAGCGGCTCGTCGTTGCAGCGGATCGGCGATGAGAGCAGCGGCGCAGATGAATGATACGGGCTACTCCTCATACTTCGGGACAGGGATCTTCTTGGCCGTAGTCGGCTGAGGAGTGAGCCGGTGCTGGGAGAATTCTTGTGAGTAGGGATTCAGGATGGGGTCGTGGGTGTGTCGCTGGCGTTGTTTCACGAGATCGACACTTTGAGTGCTGATTTCGACTCGATCGACAAGCGCCTTGGTCGTAAGTGGGTCCGGCAGGCCCTGCAATGAGAAAAGCTGATAGGCCAGGGTCCACTCCAACTTGTCCTTGGTTGCCTCTTTCACAATGAAACGAGCCTCTGGAGATGCAGCGCCTGTAAACAGCAGTACCCAAATATTTGATCGGAATGACGGAGCGGCTGGATCCATTGAAGGTCGAAATTCCGGAACGAGTGCGGGGATCTGGCTGAGGGGCACGGCGGGGGAGAATTCGATATCAACGAGACGAACGAATAAGGTTCGATTCTCGCTTTCATCGTTGGGGTCGACGGTATAACTGAACGAATATCGGACCTCGACGCCATGACGTGTAAAGGTATAGACATCCTCGCCGTTTTCCGGCGACACAAGCTTTCGAAAATACTTCTCCCAATCGGTGATGGCGTAGTAGGTAAAGACGCGCAACGCGGACTTCCGATCGCGCACTGCCTGCGGCATACCTAGCTTTTGATGGAGTTCCGATTGTGTCAGCCCGAGGTAGCCGTCCTCAAAATAGGATGCTGCGAGGACTGCGGAAGGCTGAAGCCAGATGCCGTTCGTCAAGAAGAGAAGCAGCAGAGACGAGAAGATGGTCTGGAAGGAAAGAGGCAGGAGCACAGTTTCTCTCCAACGGATGGCGGCATCGTATCGGCGGCGTCCTCTCCTGTCAAGGCGAGACTGCTTGCTGGCGTAAGAACCGGTCGGTTATGATGGCCGAGCTTCCTTTACCTTCACAGCGGATTCGATCGCGGAGAACAGTCGTATGAGTGCATCGTTAGACACCGTATTACAACAGCGCATTCTCGTCCTCGACGGCGCCATGGGGACGATGATCCAGCAGCGAAAACTAGACGAGGCTGCGTTTCGGGGTGAGCGGTTTAAAGATTGGAAGAAAGATCAGCGAGGGCACAACGATCTGTTGAACCTCACACAGCCCGCCATCATTGAGGAGATCCATCGCCAGTACTTCGAAGCCGGCGCGGATATTGTGGAAACGAATACGTTTAACGCGCAGGCTATTTCCCTGGCCGACTACGGCATGGAATCGTTGGCCTACGAAATTGCGAAAGCTGGAGCGGAATGTGCTAGACGCGCTGCGGAACACGTCATGACATCAGCGCCGGGCCGGTCGTGTCTTGCGGCCGGCGCAATCGGACCCACGACGAAGACCTCGTCGATTTCCACCGATGTCAATAATTCAGGCGCGCGCGGCACCACCTATGACGAACTCGTGACCGCCTACTATGAGCAGGTTCGTGGCCTGGTCGACGGCGGGGTCGATATGTTGTTGGTCGAGACCATTTTCGATACGCTCAATGCCAAAGCCGCGTTCTTTGCCATCGATAAATTTTTCGAGGATCGCCAGGTCAGGCTCCCTCTCATGGCCTCGGTGACGTTTATTCAAGCCGGTAGTAATCGCGGGGTGACGGGCCAAACCATTGAGGCGTTCTGGAATTCCATCTCTCATGTGCCCTTGCTCAGCGTCGGCATCAATTGCGCGTTAGGCCCCAAGGAAATGCGTCCGTTGATTGAAGAACTCTCGCGCCTGGCCCCGATCTCTGTGAGCTGCCATCCGAATGCCGGTCTGCCCAATCCGTTGCTGCCGACGGGGTTTCCAGAGACACCCGAGAGCCTGGCGCCTCAATTGAAAGAATGGGCACAGAATGGCTGGCTGAATATCGTCGGAGGTTGTTGTGGAACGACCCCCGGACATATCAAGCTGATCGCAGAGGCCGTGCGAGGTCTGCCTCCGCGCGTCCCGTCGTCCGTCGAGCCCCATACCAGGCTCAGCGGGCTGGAAGCAGTGACGATCAGGCCGGAGTCGAACTTTGTGAACATCGGTGAACGGACCAACGTGACTGGGTCGCCGGCTTTCTCCAAACTGATTCTAGGGGACGACTATGACGCTGCGCTCTCGGTGGCGCGGCAGCAAGTAGAGGGAGGCGCCCAAATCATCGACATCAATATGGACGAAGGCATGCTCGATTCCCAAGCTGCCATGGAAAAATTCCTGCGATTGGTGGCCTCAGAGCCGGATATCTGTCGTGTCCCTATCATGGTGGATAGTTCGAAGTGGGATATCCTCGAAACGGGTTTGAAGAACATTCAAGGTAAGCCTGTCGTCAATAGTATCAGCCTCAAAGAGGGCGAGGTCAAGTTCCTCCATCAGGCCAAGTTGGTCCATCGTTATGGGGCTGCTGTGGTGGTGATGGCGTTCGACGAGCGCGGCCAGGCCGACACCTATGAGCGCAAGATCGAGGTCTGTGAGCGTGCCTACCGTCTCCTCACGGAGCGCATCGGTTTTCCCGCCCAAGATATTATCTTCGATCCGAACATCCTCACCGTGGCGACCGGCATAGAGGAACACAATAATTATGCGGTGAATTTTCTCGATGCCATACGCTGGATTAAGCAGCATCTTCCGTTGGCGAAAGTCAGCGGCGGCGTCAGTAATATCTCCTTCTCGTTTCGAGGCAACAACCGTGTGCGCGAGGCGATGCATGCGGCATTTCTCTTTCACGCCGTCAAGGCTGGTTTGGACATGGGCATTGTCAACGCCGGACAGTTGGCGGTGTACGAGGAGATTCCCAAAGACCTCTTGGAACTGGTCGAAGATGTGCTGTTAAACCGCCGGCCGGATGCGACGGAACGGTTGGTGACGTTTGCCGAGACCGTCAAGCAACAGGGCAAAGTGGCAGTGAAAGACGACGAGTGGCGCTCAGGCACGGTCGAGGAGCGCCTCTCTCATGCATTGGTGAAAGGCGTGACCGATTTTATCGAGCGGGACATCGAAGAAGCTCGCCTGAAGTATGCCAAACCGCTGCATGTGATCGAGGGCCCCTTGATGGCCGGGATGAACATCGTGGGGGACCTGTTTGGGTCCGGGAAAATGTTCTTGCCGCAAGTGGTCAAGAGCGCCAGAGTCATGAAGAAAGGCGTCGCCTACCTGATGCCGTTCATGGAGGCAGAGAAGAAGAAGTCAGGGGCATCAAGCTCAAATGGAAAGATCCTGCTCGCCACGGTCAAAGGCGATGTGCATGACATCGGGAAGA
>JBDTPK010000299.1:0-4447 GCA_039932735.1 Nitrospirota bacterium | reverse complement strand
CACTATTCAAGATGTGAGCGGATTCGATCATCTCCACCATGAAAGTGCTTTGTCCGGCAGTCAAGTTGTCCGAGGCTCCTACCCGTGTAAAAATTCGATCCACTAGTCCGATGTGGGCCTCAGCCGCCGGCACAAAGCTTCCGATCTGCGCCAACAGGACGATCAACGCGACTTGACGGAGATAAGTGCTTTTCCCTGCCATATTGGGTCCGGTGAGGATCACCAGCCGGTTGTCTTCACAGTCGAGGGATGTGTCGTTGGGCACGAAGGTCAAATTACTGTTGAGCTGCTCGACGACAGGATGCCGGCCTTCTCGAATGAGGATCGCGCTGCTCTCATCGACAAGGGGTTTAACGTAGCGATGTAACGCGGCCGTCTCGGCTAGGCCGGCGAGGACGTCGAGCAACGCGACGTCCTGGGCCATCGAGGAAAGACGAGGGACCTCGTGTGCTAAACGCACGCGCAATTGTTCGAACAGCTCCTGTTCAAGTGCCAACAGTTTAAGCTCAGCACCCGTCACACGTTCTTCTAATTCTTTCAACTCCGGCGTCATGAATCGTTCCGCATTGACAAGCGTCTGCTTGCGAATATAATCGGGCGGGACACGGGACAGATGTGTTTTGGTAATTTCGATGTAGTAGCCGAACACCTGATTGTAGCGGACCTTCAACGAGTCGATTCCCGTTCGTCCTCGTTCTTTGGATTCCAATGAGGCGATCCAGCCCTTGCCCTCTGTGCTCGCCTTGCGCAGTTCATCGACCCCGGCATGGTACCCCTCACGAATCACACCACCGTCGCGGAGTGCCATCGGCGCATCTGGCTTGACGGCCTGCTCAATCGCGTCGTGCACATCGCCGCAATCGTCCCACGACTCTCGGACAGCAGCCAGTAACGAGGCCCCGAACGGTTGGAGGTGGGATCGTAATTCAGGCAGGCTGCCCACAGACTGTTTCAACGCGAGTAGTTCGCGAGGTCCTGCAACGCCGAGCGTCATGCGGGTGCCCAGACGGGCAACATCTTGCACATCCCGGAGTGCAGTTCGGAGTGACACGCGTTGTTGAATCCGGTCTTTCAACTCGCCAACCGCTTCAAGACGAGCGTGAATGGCGCCGCGATCGAGGAGCGGTCTGACGAGCCAGTCGCGTAACAAGCGACTGCCCATCGCTGTCACGGTGCGGTCCAACACTGACAAGACCGTGGGCTGATCCTGTCCCGATCGGTGCTCACCTAATGGCCGCACGAGTTCGAGGTTGCGAATCGTGGCGCTATCCAGATGCATGGCGTCGCCGCTCCAGCGTGTGTGTATGCGGCGAAGGTGCGCGAGGGAGGCGGTTGGCTGGGTTTCACGCACATATCGGAAGATTGCCCCGGCGGCTCCGATCCCGTTGCTCAGACCTCGACAGCCGAATCCGTCGAGCGAGTGCACGCCAAACTGTGTTTGGAGTACTTGTGTAGCATCTTTGGGATTGAAAGAGGCCGAGGGTCGTGCACAGAGGCGTGGCCCATGCAGGCGAGTCAGGCACGATCCGACATTCGCGTGGGAGTCGGGGTGGAGTACTTCCCGTGGTTCCAGTCGAGCCAGTTCATCCATAAGCTGGACTTCTGCCTGTGCCCCGTGAAACTCTGTGATCCAAAACTCCCCGGTGGAGACGTCTAGGCAGGCTAGTCCAATGACGGATTGCCCCTTGGCAGATGGGACCGTGGCGTCGGAGAAGGCAACCGCCGTCAGGAAATGCGACTCTCCCGGCGAAAGGAACTCCGTATCGATCAGCGTCCCCGGTGTATACAAACGAACGACTTCACGGCGCACAAGACCCTTGGCGATTTTCGGGTCCTCAACCTGTTCGCAGAGTGCGACGGTCCGCCCAGCTTTGAGAAGTTTTGCGATATACCCTTGCACCGCATGGTAGGGCACTCCGCAGAGTGGAACTGGGTTGGCGCTGGATTTGTCGCGAGAGGTCAGGGCAATGGAGAGCAGTTTGGAGGCGATCTGCGCGTCCTCGTAAAACATTTCGTAGAAGTCGCCGACGCGGAACAACAAAATGGCGTCGGGATAGCCTCGCTTGATCTCGCGGTATTGCCGCATCAAGGGTGAGGCGTCAGCGTCATTCATCACGTCGGTCTCGATGTGTTTCGCCGGTGAGGGTGGGGGATACACGTCCGGTGGCTGTATCGAGTGAGAGGCGGAGCCGCTCTAAGTCCACTTCAGCTTCTTGTAGTGCTTTGGTTTTTCGGCGGAGTTCGATACGGGTCTTCACCCACGGAGGAAAGAGAAGAATTCCAGAGACCAGCAGTCCTACCGCGACCCCCGCCAAAATGGGTTTATAGATCGGCATCGAGGCTTCGAAGAGTCCAAAGAAGTATCGGAGTGTGACTTGCTGTTCCTGGTTCTGAAGGAAAAAAGCCAGGGAGAGGAGCAGCAGTACTCCGACGAGAATCAGTCTGATCATGGTCTTGCCGTGTCCTTTTTGTCCAAGGCTTGGCGCGGTGCCATTCGGAGTGTCCTGCCGGTCTTGCGATACTGCCTACGTACGAGGGTGATGACTTCGTCGGACTTCGGGCCTGTGGCTCGAAACTGAACCGTTCGACTCTGCATGGCACGATGATCAATCGTAATCTCGATCCGGTCCTGCGGCAGTGCGGCAAGGCCCTTGTCGGCCCATTCGATGGCCGTCACGGTCTGGCCTGACAAATACTCGATCAGTCCTGTCGATTCAAGTTCGCGAGGTGTGCGAATACGATACAGATCTACATGGGCAAGCGGCAGGCGCCCTTGATCGTATTCGTGAATCACCACGAACGTCGGGCTGGTCACAGTCGCTGGCGATGCGCCTAGGCCCTGCGCGATTCCTCGGACGAGAGCTGTCTTGCCCGCTCCGAGCGGTCCGTAGAGTGCGATCGTTTCTCCTCCACGAAGCACGCAGCCGATCGCTTGCCCTAGCCGATCGGTGTGCTGGTGCGATGTGGATACCAGTGTCCATGGCAGGCACAACGTGTCGCGCCGGCGAGCGGCAGGTTGTTTCGCCTTGGCTGGCCGAGTGACGTTAGGTCGTGTTCGTCCGCTGGAGCGCATAAGGAATTTGAGCGATGAGGTCGCCGGCGAGCATCCCGGGCTGCCCGAGCTGTTGGGAGGCTAAGTCACCGGCTAATCCATGAAAATACGTTGCGGCACAGGCGGCCTCCCATGGGGGAACCCGTTGAGCCAGTAAGCCAACGATCATACCAGTCAACACATCGCCGGTTCCTGCCGTGGCCATCCCGGGATTACCGGTCGGACAAATGGCGACAAGTCCATCGGGGCGGGCGATGACGGTTCGTGCGCCTTTCAAGACGACGAAGACGCCTCGTTCTCTGGCAAACCGTCTGGCCGTGCCGATTCTGTCTGCATTGACGCTGTGCGTCGTAGCATCGACTTCGAGCCGGGCCATCTCACCAGGGTGTGGGGTGAGGATGGGTGGAGTAGGGCATTCAGTCAGTAGTGAGGCCCGACCAGCCAAGGCATTGAGTGCATCGGCATCGAGGACGGAGGGCCGATCCAGATGCTTCATGAGCGACTGCACGAGCTCGATGGTTTCATGATGTGTCGAAAGCCCAGGACCGATGGCGATCGCCGTGCGTGCCTGGATAAATGTCAGGACACGATCGAGTCCTGAGCGGGCCAGTGTCCGTGCCTTCGTTTCCGGGAGAGGCATCGTCATCGCTTCCAGCAATTTGGATTCCAGTACATCGTTGACGCTGCTGGGGATCGCCACTGTTACCAGGCCGGCCCCAACGCGGAGCGCTGCTCGGGCCGCCAAAGCCGCCGCGCCTGTTTTCCCCACGGAACCTGCAATAATCCCGACATGGCCAAACGTTCCCTTATGGGAGGAGGGTGCACGTGCCGGTAGAGACTGAAATGCACTCTCGCTGGTCAAGAGCAGAGTCTGGCTCTCGATGGCATCCACATAGGCGGGTGGGATGCCAATATCGGCGACGCGGATTGCGCCGGCCTGGTCAATCCCTGCATTGACATAGAGGCCGAGCTTCGGGAGCCCACAGGCGATGGTCAACGTGGCGCGGATCGCGCTCCCTAGGAGGGTGCCGGTATCGGCATGGAGACCAGATGGGATATCGATTGCGATGATTGGTTTCCCAGAACTATTCATGAGTTCGATGGCCTCACGATAGTTTCCGGTCACCAGGGAAGACAATCCAGTGCCAAGGAGGGCATCGACGAGGATGTCGCTAGAGGCCAGGAGGGGTCGTACCTGATCGACCGACCGGAAGTGAACGATTGCTGTTCGCCCCATAACTCGAACGAGCCGGCGATACATTGTCGCGGCATCCCGGCTCAAGTTGGTCACTGCTGTGAGGAGCACCACGTGGATCTGTGCACGTCGTCGGTGCAGCAGTCGAGCCACGACCAATCCGTCTCCTCCATTGTTCCCTTTTCCGCAGAGGATGGTAA
>JBDTPK010000298.1:0-4449 GCA_039932735.1 Nitrospirota bacterium | reverse complement strand
TTCTCCTGTTCACAACAGGATATAGGTGTTGCACTAAGAACTTGAACTCAAGCTTTAAAAAATCCCGCTCCTTCTTCCGCGTCTCGTTTTCCCGTTTGAGCCGAGCCAGTTCGTCCTGCCCGGCGCGCCTCGACTGACGCGTCTGGCCCTGGAACTCAATGTGTCGCTGCTCGCCCCTCCCGCGGTAGCGCAGAGTGTCTGCAATCCCGAGTTCATGCGCCACCTGTGCCACCGGCCGACCCGATTCCCGCGTGAGCCGGACGGCCTCGGACTTGACTGCGTCGGTAAACTGACGTCGTGGGGGTGTTGCCATGCTGACCTCCAATTTCATCATTCTCCCACGTATGGAGGTGTCTGTGAAATCAGGGGAGGATCACTTCCCGCTGTCCAATACATGCCACCAAGAGTCATCGTGAGATCCGTAAATGCATCATCGCTCAAGGGATTGATGGTCCCTGCGATCTTGAGCGGCGCCACCTTATCCACTCGGCCGGTGAGGTTCACGCCCGCCCTGGCCAGTTGCTTCGACGACAGTCCTTTGATCGTACCGGTCAGATTGGATAGTTCGTTCAGGACAGGAGGCTGCACCGAATTATCCTGAAACGTCGCAACCGCTTTGGCAAGCCTCACTACGCCGACCGTCACCCGAACAGGTGGATTCTTGGCTTTCTGAGGCTCCACAGGCTTCTCATCCGTTGATGCCGATGACGGCAACGCAGCAGCAAGTTTTCCGAGATTCAATCCACCGTCTGGCTGTACGACGAGATACGCCATGGGTTGTTGTAAGCTCACCTCTTTAATCGAGACCGTCGTTGGATCGACGGTCACACAAACGGTGTTGAGGGACAACGCCTGCAGCGAGGCCACCTCGTCACCTTGATCGCGCTCAGCCACACTTAATCTCTCAAAGCCGGCGTTTCCTTCAAACGACAGGAGCGGACCGTTTGGATGTTCGGTGGCAAGATGCATCGTCCCATCCAGATTGATGGCGCCTGACCGGACATCGATACGCGTAAATTTCTCAAAGTACGGCTGAAACGGCCTGATCGCAATGTTCTTTAGCACCAGGCCGCCATCAGCCTGAAATGGATGGGGCAGCACCAAACCATTCACACGAATAGTTCCGGCTCCATTCAGCTGCATCCCCACCTCAATTGGCAGGGCCTTTGTGGTCGGAATCCGCACGCCACGGGTCTTGACGGTCAAGGCCCGCACTTCGATCGGAGCCGGAGTCGGCAAGGTGCGATCTTCGAAATCGATTGAATGGTCCTGTGGCGTGATCTCTTTGAGCCAGACGGCCCAGGGATTTTCATCTTTGGGTTTCGGTGAGGCGCTGCTCGCAACAGGCGGAGGCTGGACGGAGTCTATTGGAGAGAACATCTGTTGATAGTTCACGGTGCCGTCTGGATTCAACCAGGCCGTAAACGACGCATGCTCAACGGCGATGCTGCCAACCGTGACCTCGTGCGTTGCGAGATCCACATCGACACCCTCGACGTTCAGCGCTGGAATCGAAATTTCCGGGTCGAGATTCCCGTCTTTCCTCACCGCGAGATTTTCTATCCGGACGTTCCCTTGTGAAATATGAAGCTTGAGGGGAGTCGCACCGGCATCCAACACGTACCTGGCATCGGCCACGACTATGCCATCGATCACGTCGAAGCGGAATCGATCATGCAGGTATGGCCACAAGCCGGGCAGCCTCACACCGGAAAGGGAAACTCCCCCGCAGTAACAAAGACTCCCGACCCGTTTTATTTTTCCTTAGCAGTGCACCTGCCCATTGCCAGTGATGTCCACTATCTGCCAGCAGAACAGACGAGAGAGGAAAGTGTTGAGGGGGTCGATCATGAGTGCTACAGCCTTTCCGGTGCGCCCAGAACAACGACAGCCTCGCCAGCGCCACCGGCTGTAGCCACGGCGGGGATGTCGACCCGAACCGTGCGTACGAAGATGTCACCGTCCTTGATCGCCTGGTGAACCGCGTCTTCAATCGCCTTGTTGCCGAAACTCAACCGATCACCCGCAGCTGCGGCTTCCAGTTCCTTGAGCCATTTCGCATGCGCTGCTTTGGGTGCCTTCGGCGTACCCGGTGTCGTGAAATCGTTGAGGAAAATTTTTGCCTTGCCGCCCTCGACCCTGGCTGTGATCGCATCGACACCGCCAGTGCTCACGTTGCCAGGACGCAAGATCCCGAGTTCGTTCCCATCCAACAATTTATTGTAACCCTGCGCCTGCATGACATCTGCACCGATTGTCCTCGGGAAGGCGTGTTGCGCAGACGGGTCGGAAGTAGCCGATTCAAGTGATCTCGGGTCTGCCCTGCCCTTCGGAGGGGGTTTCCGCGTTGTGCGAGCTGTAATGGGATGTGTTGGTGCTTTGGAACGGGGCTCAGGTCCTGCAAAGCGACGTCCCGCGCCCAGCGACTCTGCGGGTTTCCCGCCGACTATCCGCGGCTCGATCGTGACCTTCGGCGCAGTACCGCTCAGTCGAAACCCGAGGTCGTTGGCCTGGCTCTTTGGCAAGACAACGTACTTCTCGTTTGGCGGGGATTTCGGTGTGCCCGCATTCGCTTTGAACTGAGGCGTGCCCTCCTGCCAGTACTGGCCCTTGTTGCTGCCCTGAATTTTCACGACAACCAGCCGATCGTCGGTAGCGTGCACAGGCGGCACCCCTTTCGCGGGGGATTTCGAACCGACCCCTGTCTCGCCAGGAATGCTTGAACCCTCTTTCGGTTTCGGCTCGATCGTTGAAGTGGGAGCGACATCAGGTGGGGTCGATTTGGCGACCAGTGCTTTCTTGGGCGGAGCCATTGCCGCCATATCGTCGGCAGCCGTCGTTTCGCCTGGAACATGCGGTTCAGCCTTGGACGATGGTGTCGAAAGTTTGGGTGCCTCCTTTTGCACTTCTTCTTCAAGTTTGCCCGCAAATTTGCCGCCTGCCGCCGCGGCGACTTCTGCGCCCTCCTTCTCCGCGACGCCGAACAGCTTGCGCAACCATTTCTGTAACTCTTCTAGTAATTCCCCAAACGGCTTCAACACGCGCCCGAGCGGTTTAAGCACCGTCTTGGCGATAACGGCGATTCCCTCTTCCACCCCCTTGATCGCTCCGCCAACGACCTTTAGGGCCTCGGCGATCTTCGTCGCCACGGAGCCGAAGGCGCGTAGCGCGGGCGCGAGCTTGCTAGCGGCCTCGCCGATCGCGGCGATGGCATTACCAATGCCCTCGGTAAACACGAGAAGGAGCACGTTGGCGACCACCGCGCCGACGACGTGGCCGATGGCATAGCCGACCTTGCTCCAACCTGCGGAGAATATTTTTTTCTTCGCCGTTTCGGTCCCGTATTCCCAAACGCGGCTCGCTGTCGCCAACCCCGCTCCCATGGGATTGAATGCCGCGGCCGTCGTGTCTTTCGGAAGCACCGACTTCCAGCCCAGGTCTTTGTCTTTCTCTTCTTCCCACGGAGACTCGAACAAGTGAATCGCTTCGGCAGCCGCGCCATGACCCACGCGACCCGCCATTTGTAGTGCCGTGTCGCCGGCCGTTTCGACCATCTTGAAAAGGTAGCTGGGATCCTTCGCCTGCTCTATTAGGATTTCAACGAGGGCCGTTTTCATCTCGGCTTTGAGCTTCCTGAACTGAGCCGCGATCTTGCCGCCCTCCGTAGCTAAATCCGGTGCGTGCCCGACAATGCTCATCGCAGTCTTCTTGACAAAGTCATCGACTGCGTCGACGAACGCAGGCAAGCCGAACAGGTCGGTAACCGGACTTACCAACCCAGCGGCAAATCCCGTCACATAGCTCCCTGCGCATGCGGCCATCGTGCCGGGGTGGATGAGTTCGGCTAGGCGCTCTTGAAACCGCTTGGCTTTGTCCTGTTCGACGAGTTGCGTACGAATTTCGGCGATAAATCCGCGCATGGCTGCCGCAACCAAGCGGTGCTCAAAACCATCGCCTTTGACGACCGCAGAAGCTACGGCATTGATCACCGTGTCGCCGAATTCTCCCAACGAATCGGCGGGCGTCTTCTTGTCGTTCTTGTCCCGTGCGATGCCGACCGACGTTGCACCCTGCACGGCGACCGTGCCTTCTCCCGACACGTATGCCTGTGCGGCCGTGTCAGCGCCGTGCTCATGCAATGCCGACCCGGAGAAGGCCGGGGCAGCGCCACCACGGCGTTGCTGCAAAACATGCGAGATTTCATGCGCAAGCAGACGCTTCCCCTCGAACGAGTGCGGGGCGAAACGATTAGCCCCAAACACGATGTCACGCCCCACCGTATACGCGTTCGAGTGCAACGCCTCGGCGCTCGCATGTGCCTGGCCATTGTCGTGAATGCGTACGTCGGAGAAGTCGGCGCCGAAGCGCTGTCCCATGTCCTGTGCTAGCGCAGGGGGAGTCTTTTCCAATCCGAAAATGAGTCTGAACGAAGGTCGGTGAATCTGAATG
>JBDTPK010000297.1:0-4449 GCA_039932735.1 Nitrospirota bacterium | reverse complement strand
TGTGAGGCTAGCCTATCGGTGGACTGTGTTTGTGTCAAGGAATTGCCAGAGGAATAACGTCCATCCTTTGGTCTCACAGAGGATAGGCATCTAGGGCACGTTCGAAATTGCGAACGAAAGTATTGCAGTATCACCCACCATTAACAGTCTGAAAACACGTGTGTCTGCACGGTTCCTTGCCTTGACAGCTTTTGAGAGGCAATGGTATCGTCCAACGTTGTCGCGTAATTATTGTTCACGTTTCATCCGGTTAGGAGGATCAGTCGATGCTGAAGCGGTATTTGCTGGCTCCCGGTCCGACGCCTGTGCCCCCTGAAGTATTGCTGGCCATGGCGAGGCCCATGTTCCATCACCGGGCCCCCGAGTTCGACAAGGTATTTGCTGAGGTCCGTGATGGACTGAAGTGGCTGTACCAAACGAAGAATAATGTGTTGATATTGGCGGCTTCCGGAACCGGAGGCATGGAAGGGGCCGTGTCTAACTTTCTTTCTCCCGGCGACAAGGCGCTCACCATTAATGGGGGGAAGTTCGGTGAACGATGGACCAAGCTCTGCAAGACGTTTGGAGCAGAGGTCACAGAAATTAAAGTGGAGTGGGGGCGATCCGTCAATCCTCAAACAGTGGCCGATGCACTGAAAAAAGATCCGGGAATCAAAGCGGTCTATGTGCAAGCGAGCGAGACATCTACGGGTGTGGCGCACGATGTCAAGTCACTTGCGGAGATCGTGAAACCCTATGGCGAGACCATTCTGGTGGTGGATGCGATTACCGCTCTCGGTGTATTCGACATCAAAACCGATGAGTGGGGGGTTGATGTTGTGATTACAGGGTCGCAGAAGGCGCTGATGCTTCCGCCGGGGCTGGCATTCGTCAGTGTGAGCGATAAAGCCTGGCAGTTGGCAGACAAGGCGAAGAGTACCGCGTTCTATTTCAATTTCAAGAAAGAGCATGAGAACCAGCAGAAGAATCAGACGGCCTATACCCCTGCCGTGTCCCTCATTGTCGGGTTGCAGGAAGTGCTGAAGATGATGAGGGCGGAGGGGCTTGATGGAGTGTTCACCCGCCAAGCCATGCTTGCGAAGGCCATGCGTCAAGGGATGCAGGGTGCAGGGCTTGCCCTGTTTCCTAAGGAATCACCGAGCGATGCCCTCACTGCCGTGTGTGCGCCGGAAGGCGTAGATGGACAGGCTATCTACAAGAATCTCCGTGTTCAATACGGCATGACGGCGGCTGGTGGGCAAGATCATTTGAAGGGAAAGATCTTCCGGCTTTCACACATGGGCTACATGGATCGTTTCGATATCATCATGGCCGTGGCCGCGGTTGAAATGGTGCTCAAAGGACTGGGACATCCTGTAAAGCTTGGGAGCGGTGTGGCGAAGGCGCAAGAAATTCTCATGGCGTAGGGGTTTCATTTCGAAACTCTTACGGTAGGTCAAACACAATGGGCATGAAAATTCTCATCAGCGATAGCTTATCGAAACAGGGTGTGGAGCTGCTCGAAAAGGCTGGGTTCACGGTGGTCGTGAAATCCAAAATGCCGAAAGACGAATTGTTCAAGGAGATTAAGGACGCCGATGGGCTGATCGTACGGTCCGGCACCAAGGTGACGGAAGAGCTGATCGCGGCTGCCGAGAAATTGAAAGTTATCGGGCGGGCTGGGTCTGGGCTGGATAACGTCGATACACCGGCTGCCACTCGTCGCGGCATTGTGGTTATGAATACGCCAGGAGGCAATACTGTCACGACGGCCGAGCACACCATGTCGATGATCTGGGCGATGAGCCGGCGCATTCCTCAAGCCACCGCGTCGGTGAAGGCCGGCAAGTGGGAAAAAGATAAATTCATGGGTGTCGAACTCTACGGCAAGGTGCTCGGCATCGTCGGCGCGGGGCAAATCGGCAGCCACCTCACAAAGCTGGCGCAAGGAATTGGCATGAGTGTGGTCGCCTACGATCCATATTTGTCCGAGGAGCGCGCGGAGAAAATGGGTGTCACGATGATGCCGCTAGATGAAGTCTTCAAGCGTGCCGACATCATCTCTGTCCACACTCCCTTGACGCCTGAGACCAAGGGCCTCATCAATGCGCGAGCGATCTCGACGATGAAGCCGGGAGTGATGATTGTCAATTGCGCCCGCGGTGGGATTGTCCATGAGGCTGATCTGTTCGACGCGCTAAAGGTCAAGCGCGTGGCTGCCGCTGCGTTCGACGTGTTTGAAGAGGAGCCGGTACGGGTGGATCATCCATTGTTGACGCTGGATAATTTTATTTGCACGCCGCACATCGGAGCCCAGACGGCCGAGGCGCAAGAGAATGTGGCCGTTGGGATCGCAGAGCAGATCGTCGATTATTTCACCAAAGGCATTGCCCGCGGAGCGGTCAATATCCCGTCTATTTCTCCTGAGTTGTTGCCGAGGCTCCAACCCTATTTGTCGTTATCCGAGCAACTGGGGAAACTGCAAACGCAGTTGTGTGAAGGAGGACTTGAACGTGTGACCGTCGAATACAGCGGAGAGGTGGCAAGTTTGTCGATCGCGCCGCTGACGATTGCGGTGTTGAAGGGCTTGCTGACTCCGATGATGGAAGCCCCGGTGAATTACGTGAACGCACCCATTGTCGCGAAGGAACGTGGGATTGAAGTGAAGGAAGTGAAGAGTTCCGATGCAGGTGATTTCACTAGCTTGATTCGTGTGCGAGTGGAGGCCGGGAAGCGATCGTATCAGGTGGCCGGCACGCTTTTTCACAAGAAAGATCCGCGGGTTGTGGAAATCGATCAGTTCAATGTTGAGGTGGTGCCGGAGGGGCACATGCTCCTGATCCTGAACATCGATCGCCCAGGGGTGATCGGGATGGTGGGAAAGGTGCTCGGGGACAACCAGATCAACATCGTCCGAATGCAGTGCGCGCTTGAAAAGCGGGGCGGGAACGCGATGCTCATCATTGGCTCCGATGCGGTCTTCCCGGATACAGTACTTGAGACGATCAAATCCAGCAAAGACATTCTCTCGGTTAAAGTCGCGGCCCTGTCCTAATTCACGCGCACCATCCATCAGGTCAGCTATGGTCTCCGCTCCTCCGAAGCCAGGCCGTTCTTCGGGGCAAGTCCCGTCGTCTCGCGCGCGTTCGCTCGTCCCCGTGGGGATGGCGACGATTCTTCCTCATGCCGCGAAGCAAGTCCGCTGCCTTGAGGAACAGTTACTCACTCAAGTCAACGGGTGGGGCTACGATGAGATCATTCTTCCCACCTTCGAGTATCTTGACGTCTTGGCTCCGGGGCTTGAGCCTGAACTGATCGAACACTGCTATCAATTCGTTGATCGGACGACAGGGCGAACGCTCCTTCTCCGCCCGGATGCCACGGCACAGATCGCCAGGACGGTCGCCATGGGGCTGACGGGCGTAGCGTTGCCGTTGCGTCTCTCCTATCGAACATCCGTCTTTCGGTATGAGCAGGAACATGCCGGGCGCGGGCGGGAAATCTTCCAGGTCGGAGCCGAGCTGATTGGTCTGAACGATGTCATGAGCGACAGCGAAGTCATCGATCTCATGATCGAGTGTCTCCATACGATCGGGCTGCAGTCCTTTAAAGTGTCTCTTGGACATGTGGGGTTTATTAAGGGGCTCCTGGTGCGTTCCGGACTGTCTGTGCAGGGGCAGAAATTGGCTGAGCAGGCAGCGGCCCGAAAAGATCTGCCGAGACTCGAAGAAATCCTAGCCGGCGAGCGTATCTCAAAAACGGCGGCGCGCGCCATTCGTGAAGCGCCTGAGTTGTACGGTCAAGAGGACGTGCTGTCACGAGGCCGAGTCCTCGCTGCCGGCGATCCGGCATTGGTCGCTCCGCTTGAACGGCTTGCCCAGGTGTATCATCTGCTCTGTGCGGCAGGTCACCGGGATTCATTGCTTCTGGATCTGGGGGAGTTCCGTGGATTCGATTATTATGATGGCGTCGTGTTTGACGTGTTTGCTGAAGGGATGGGCGCAGAATTAGGCGGCGGCGGACGGTACGATCACTTGATCGGTCGATTTGGCAGGCCATTACCCTCAACCGGTTTCGGGTTGGATGTCGATCGGCTCTTCCGCACGATAGAGTTTCCTGAGGAGGGGTCTGTGTCGGCGCGAGTGGATTATCTTGTTGCCGCACCAAGCCGGGCAACTGGTCGATTGACTGCGGTTGCGGCCAAGTTGCGTCGGACTCGCTCCCGCATCGTGCAGCAGACGATGAAGGGGAACGACGCGGCGCTGGTGTCTGCCGCAGTGACGGCTGGGTTGGCCCAGCAAGCCGCATCCGTGGTGGTGGTCAGTGCGCCAGGAACGGGTCCTGACGAGGTGCTGGTGGTCGAATCCCTCGCGGCTCATAGGCAGGGCGGTCGAGCCCGCAATTTGAGCCGTCTTGCAAAGAAGATGGGGCTTGCCGATTTGGTGGCCGCGGCTCGTCGGCAGGTCAAGG
>JBDTPK010000296.1:0-4454 GCA_039932735.1 Nitrospirota bacterium | reverse complement strand
TCTCCTGGCGACATGCGAAACCCGCGTTCGGCCGAGCCCCTCTATGCGGGCTGGTCGGTGCTGCCACACAGCACGCGGCGGAGGGCACGGCTGGCCGCACGGCGTCAGGCGCGCCGGCCTCGGGCGCAGGGGACGGATCGAAAGAGAACATGTCTGGACGTGGCCACGCCCCTGGAAGTGTATGCGCAATTGCGCCCTCATGCACCCGTTGCACTTGGAACGTGAAACCGCCGTGTTTAAAGAGCTTTGACGCGGTGCGATGGGACTGGTCTACCTGGGAAAAGATCCCACGATTCAACGTTTTGTGGCCATCAAGACTTTGCGACTCGATCAGGTTGATAGTGAAGACAAACTGCAAGAGGTGAAGACACAATTTTTCCTCGAAGCAGAATCTACCGGACGTCTTTCTCACCTCAACATCGTCACCATCTATGATGCAGGGAAAGAAAACGACCTAGGATTTATCGCAATGGAACTCATTGAGGGAACTCCCCTGAGTCGATGGGCAAGAAAACTCAACTTGCTGCCGGTCGATGAAGTCCTCCTGATTATCGCCACGGTCGCGGACGCCTTGGATTACGCCCGTCAACAAGGTGTCGTCCATCGCGACATCAAACTGGTAAACATCATGCTCACGAAGGATCGCGTCGTGAAAGTCATGGATGTCGGTATTGCGAAGATGGCCTTGAGCAGCAAAACACAAACCAATATTGTGTTGGGCACACCGACTTACATGTGACCGGAGCAAATCTCAGGGAAGAAAGTGGATGGCCCGTCGGACATCTTTTCACTCGGCATCGTGTTGTTCGAACTCGTCACTGGGCAGCTGCCGTTTACCGCCGACAACCTGTCGGCCGTGCTGTTCAGCATCACCCATCATCCGCATCCGGCTCTCCTAACTTTGAGACCAGATCTCCCCAAAATGGTGCAGGAGATCGTGGATCGCGCGTTACAGAAAGAGTTGCCTCACCGCTATCGGCGCGCGGAATAATTCGCGGTCGAGCTCCGTGGCTGCTTGCAGAGTGTAACGAAGATTGCTTTGTAGTTGACCCTCCGCTCGGACTCTATGCCGTCTGTGACGGCATGGGTGGCGGCAACGCTGGTAAAATTGCCAGCGTCCTTGCAGTCGAGGCGTTTTACGCGCAGCTGGCCGAGGCAGTCAAGAACCCAGACATGCCGCTGATCCGCCCCTGCGATGCAAGGTATCTGCACTCGCCAATCATCTCTCCAGTGCGATTCGTGGAGCGAACGAAGTCATTCATCGCCAGTGTTGGAGCAGGCCCGACTATGCCGGGATGGGTACCACCGTAGTCGCCGCACTGCTCCAGGAGGCGCTCCTCACCATCGTTCATGACAGAGACAGCCGGCTCTGCCTCGTTCGAGACCGGACAATCCAAGCCCTCACCACAGACCATTCCTGGATTGCAGAACAGATCCTCAAGGGGAATATGACGGAAGAAGGGGGCGAACGATCCCCCCGCAGGAACATCGTGACAAGAGCCCTCGGCGCCGAGAGCAACGTCCGCGCGGAGCTGACGGAAGTTACGGTCAAGAACGGAGACATGCTGTTGTGGTGTCCGTCCGAACGACATTCTTCATGTCCTCAGGGGATCGGAAGATTTCCCCACCATGTCCGATCGCCTCATCGCCATGGCGAATGAGGCTGGCGGCGGCGACAATACGACCGTGGTCGTCGTGGCCTTGCGGGATGATCTGCATGCCGGAGTCTCTGTCACAACGAGTCGCCCTGCTCGTCAAACTCCACGGGAAAGGCCCGCGGCACCTCGAGCTCGCCCAAGAGACATTAACGATCGGTCTGAAGGTCGACAATATCCCCTCGCGATCAAAAATCCTGCCGTCTCGGGGCATCATGCACGGATTGTGAGTATTCAAGCCATCTTTTTGTCGAAGGCTTGAAGGGCACCAACGGCACCGTCCTCAATGGCCAACCGATCACGCACCGCCAACATCGAGACGGGGGCTTGATCACCATCCTCGTCGCACGCCGCCATCAACCGACTTCGATCTTCTTTCCACTTCACAAACCGCTCGTGCAACTGACGTTAGCAGAGTGGCGGGAGTTGCTTGGCACGCTGTTGCAGACAGCGCGTGCGGACAGAACCGTCCGGAGAGTCGTGGCACAATTGTTCGATCTCGGCTTCGCATTTCAGACGGGAAGCCAGCAAGGCACGAGAATCCAACCACGTTACAATTGGAGCTTCAATATTCGCGTCGCGCGACCAGCCAACGTCCCGCTTCGATACGGCTGCCGCTGAAGGCAGCGGAGGAGAGGTGGGAATAGTGAGATCCAGCAGGTGA
Organism: Nitrospirota bacterium; assembly: GCA_039932735.1. GTDB lineage: Bacteria > Nitrospirota > Nitrospiria > Nitrospirales > Nitrospiraceae > Palsa-1315. The sequence goes on along the minus strand of JBDTPK010000296.1, from coordinate 2,135 downwards.
GACGAAAGACCTTCCGTCTGCTGACTCTCAGCAGGCACCGCAGCCGAAGACAACGCTTCTTATGACGGGAAATTGGTGGTCACCGCCACTTAGAAGAGCCCAAAGCCCAGAATGGTAATTGCACCTGCAATGATCCCGTTCGAAGACTGCTGGTGAGCCATGCTTGCTCCCATCTAACCAGACCAAGCATAGGATACGTCGTCAAAATAAATCGAAGTATTATCGCGTTTCTACCAGGAGTCTATCCAACTTTTAGTTCGCCACGAGATGGCGGGGTGGCACGCGAGGAGCAAGAGGAACGAGAAAGGCACGATTCGAAGTTTTGACCACTTCAGCCTTCAGTCTTTAGCCTATCTCCAGTCTCGCCCGTCTCCCTTGAGTTGAGGGCTAGTTGTCAGGGGTTTCAATGATGTGATTTTCGAACCTGGTGCAACCCTCGGCGAGTAGCCGATTGGTTAACATTTCTCCAGGCCATTCGATCGGTAAGTCGGCCGTGAAGATCCATACATCAGGAGAGGTCCACACGGGACCATGGTCTTCGGGAAGTTCGGGATCGAACAGATCGGTCCAGACCGGCATATAGACACCGTTCCCACATTGCGTATGGAGGTGTACGATCGTACGAGCTCTGACGAGCGGATCCAGATCGCGCCAGACTGCCGCGGTCTCATCTGCCAACCGATGCAGCCGCACAGCATTTTGCGCATCGAAAATGGCATAGGCGGCGTAGACCGGCGGTTCGATCATATCGGGAGCCAGAGCTAATTCTGGGCATTGCGCCACAAGGCCTTCAAGGAGTGCCCGACGGTTCCGATCTTCCAGTGAATCGGGCAGTCCTGAGTCCGGCACACCGATCAATTCAAAAAAAAGAAACGCTGTGCTCTCGACAGGCGGATAGAGCCGAGCGGCAATTGACGTCGTCCGCTGGGAATCTGCCACCGTGCTCAAATGGTCATTCAAACCCTGGAGGCTCAGTGGCTCCAGCGTCGAATCGGTCAACAAGCGAGACTCCACGCGCACCACCGTCCCGGCAGAGAGCCGGAGGTGTCGATGTAACAGCTCTGCTGTCGCAACCGGATCGATCTTCAGCTGAAGTGGATGGGCGAGATTGGCTTGGAGAGGAAGTTCTAAGGCCGCCATAATAGCATAGGATAATTTTTCATCAGCCGGCCCATCAATGAGCACGGAGCAGGATGCCTCCGCCAGGAGATCAAAGAGCCATTCCGCCATGTCCTCATCCAGCGTCGCCAACACGGTTAAGAGATCGTACTCCCGTCCCTGTTCCAAGAAGGCTTGCAGGGTATCGATCGCCGCTTCGGTATCGCCATGGTCATGACGCCGGGCGTTGATCAAATGCACGAGATCGCGTGTGAGGGGATCAGGGCGAGACCAACTCAACATATCAACAGACTCCTACCACTCAGCCGTGCAGTACCACGCTCCATGTTGCCAAACTTTTTCCATGGTAGCAAGCGCTCCACGAGTTTATTCCCACAGAGTTCAGGCCACTGGTTAGAAGGGAGAGGGTTCACGATCCAATTATCTTTACCAATACTCGTTTACGTCTCTGTCCATCGAACTCTCCGTAGAAAACTTGTTCCCACGGACCGAAATCCAATTGGCCTTCGGTAATCGCGACTACGACTTCTCGCCCCATCAGCTGGCGCTTGATATGGGCGTCGCCGTTATCTTCTCCCGTCTCGTTGTGCCGATAGGTCGCGCCCTGAGGAGCGAGTGTGTCTAAGAATTGGTCATAGTCCTTGAGTAAGCCTGGTTCGTCATCATTAATATAGACACTCGCCGTGATATGCATGGCATTGACCAGCACGAGCCCCTCTTGGACGCCGCTTTTCTTGACCGCCTCCGCTACTTGACGTGTGATGTTGAGGTAGGCGCGGCGCGTCTTGGTCTCGAACCACAGCTCTTCGCGATAAGATTTCATGGCCGTCAATCAGTGGGCTTTCATTCTGCCGAACTGGACCGCCAAGATGCAAGCCGCACCAGTTGTCTTAGACCGTCCATCAACCAGGCCGCAACCGGTATAACTGATGAGACGGTCAAAGTGTGCGCGTGTAACTTCTCTGAAAGTGCATTTCTACCGGCAAAACAGGCGATTATTGAGCTCACGCTACGCA
>JBDTPK010000295.1:0-4456 GCA_039932735.1 Nitrospirota bacterium | reverse complement strand
AAGCCTGCAACTGGAAGCTGGTCATAGAAAATAACAGGGAGTGCCTTCATTGCGAAAGCAATCACCCCGAACTGCTGGTACCGCTTTATAGCTCAGGTTTTGGCAAGGGGCTTGACAAGGATAATTTCCAGCCCTCGGAGCAACGCTTCCAGGAGACGCTCCAGGAAAAGGAAAGGGAGTGGGAAAGCCTTGACCTTCCCTACGAATTGCTGGAGTTCCCTGATGACCTGTGGTTCCGCGCCGTTCGACTGCCGCTGGCCAACCAGTGCATATCCCACACCCTGAAGCCTGAACACGCTTGCAAAAAGCTGCTCGGCAGTTTCAAGCGGCCGGAGGGAAGCGGACTTTCTTTGTGGACCCATCCGAATTCTTGGAATCATTTTTTGAGCGACCATATCGTCACCTTCGCCGTCTTCCCCCTTTCAGTAGACCGGACGCTTGTGCGGACCAAGTGGCTCGTCGCTGCCGATGCGGTGGAAGGTGTTGACTATGATCTTGACAACCTTACCAGGGTTTGGACCCAAACCAATGCACAGGATCAAACCCTGGCAGAAGGTGCTTACCGCGGCATTTGCTCCGGTGGCTATATGCCGGGTCCACTGGCCGACGAGGAGTATCTCGTGAAGCAATTTCTCTCCTGGTATCGCAATCAACTCACAGAAACCCTGGGACACTGATGCCAAAGATTGTAATCATAGGAGCAGGTATCGTTGGATGTTCACTCGCCGATGAACTTACCGAACGCGGGTATTGTGATGTAACCGTCATTGAAAAAGGGAGGCTCTGGAATCCCGGCGGCTCCACATCACACGCCCCCGGCGTTGTTTTCCAGACCAATGGGTCACGCACCATGGCGCAGTTTGCCCGGCAGACAGTTGAAAAACTGTGTGGCCTTCACCATGGCGGCGACACCTGTTTCCTCAAGGTGGGCAGCCTGGAGATTGCGACGACGCGGGAGCGCCTGGCCGAACTTCACCGCAGGGCAGGACTGGCCATGTCCGTCGGGATTAACGCCCGTGTGATAACTCCCGGGGAAGCGTTGAAATTAAATCCACTTCTTGTTCATGATAAATTGCTGGGCGCCCTATATGTGCCTGATGATGGGATCGCCAGGGCGAAACTGGGTGATGAAGTGATGGGTGAGCGGTCGATCAGCCGTGGTGCAAGATTCATTGCAGAGTGCGAGGTCACTGACATCGATCAGTTCGATGGTCGCGTTACTGGTGTCCAAACTACTCAGGGATCATTCCTGGCAGATATCGTTGTTTCTTGCGCCGGAATATGGGGACCGAAGATTGGGGCGATGGTGGGGATGTCAATGGCTATACAGCCGTTGGCACACCAGCTTTGCTACACGGAGCCCATGACTGAACTTGCCACTTACAAGGGTGAAGCTGAATTACCTGTGCTCCGTCACCAGGGTGCTGATCTTTATTTCAGGCAGCGAGGACAGAGTCTCGCGGTAGGATGGTACGGACACCGGCCACTTCCCGTGAAGGCTGAGGACATCCTTTCTTGCGAACTCGCTGAAGTAATGCCTAGCCAGCTGCCATTCACTCCCGAAGAATGGAAAGGTGCCATGGAGCGTGCAACAGAAGTCATCCCCGCACTGAAGAACAGCGAAATTGCCGAATCGATGAATGGCCTGTTCTCTTTCACCGTGGATAACTTCCCCCTGATGGGTGAATGGTGTGGGTTGAAGGGCTTTTGGGTTGCTGAGGCAGTATGGATCACTCATGGATGCGGTGTGGCACGTGCGATGGCCGAGTGGATCGTCGATGGCCATCCCAAACTATCCGTGCATGAATGCGATGTGAACAGATTTGAAGCCCACCAGTTGGGGGCATTACATATCGAAGAACGTAGTGCGCAGAATTACATCGAGGTGTACGACCTGCTGCACCCTTTGCAGCCTATGGAATCGCCACGTCCCCTCCGTACCACTGGTTTCTACCAACGTCAGCAGGAACTCGGTGGCTTCTTTCTCGAAGCTTCCGGCTATGAGCGGCCACAATGGTACGAAGCCAACGCTGGCATGCTCGCCAGCTACAATTGTCCGCCGCGGGATGCGTGGAGTTCAAAATTCTGGTCGCCGGTCATCGGTGCGGAGGCCTGCGCTGCCAGGGAAGGTGTCGGCCTCTTCGATATCACAACCCTGAAACGCATTGAGGTAACCGGAAAAGGAGCATTGGAGTTTCTCGAGCGATTAACAACAGGTAACCTTCGCAAGAAGCCGGGCTCCATCAACTATTGCCTGCTGCTTAACGAAAGAGCCGGCATCCTGAGTGACATCACTGTCATGCGACGTGGCGAGCGCGATTTTTTCATCGGCGTCAACAGTAATATCGATATAAATTACCTGAAGCAGTTGGCACCGGATACCGTACATGTGCGTGATATCACCGCAGGCACTGTTGGGCTGGGGCTCTTCGGGCCTAAGTCGCGGGAACTCGCCCAGTCGTTGACCAGGGATGACCTGGGCAACGAGGCACTCGGCTACTTCCGGCTAAAGAACACCTACCTCGGTCATGTTCCGGTGATGCTGTGCAGGCTCTCCTATGTTGGTGAACTTGGCTATGAGATATATACTAACGCCGATTTTGCGCTGAAATTATGGGATACATTATGGCAGGCAGGAAAACAATACGGACTGATAGCGGCCGGTCGTGGAGCATTCAACTCCATGCGCCTGGAAAAAGGATACCGCAGTTACGGGACAGACATGACTAGTGAGCACAACCCCCACGAGGCGGGGCTAGCCTTTGCGGTCCGCAAAGGAAGAGGTTATAAAGGAGCGGACGCTTTCAATGAATTAAATCCAACTGCACCGAGCAGGCGTTTGGTATGCCTGGTGCTCGAGAATCCTCAGCATGTGGTGCTGGGCAAGGAGCCCGTGCTATACCAGGGCAAGGTGGTGGGTTATGTCACCAGTGCCTACTTCGGCCATACCATTGGCAAGCAACTCGCTTATGCCTGGGTGCCCGCAGCATTGAGCACGCAGGGTACAGGGTTTTCTATCCGATATTTCGACCTCGATTATCCGGCCACAGTAGGACGTGATCCGCAGTACGATCCACAAATGACACGATTGAAATCATGACGAATACACCCGATACATTATCCCCCGGTACGATCGGACGACGGCGGGCAGCCATTCTGCCAGAGCAGCCACCACAATTGTGGAAGTCGGTAACGCCGAAGAAAACATACGATACCGTCATCGTAGGCGGTGGCGGTCATGGACTTGCAACCGCTTATTACCTGGCAAGGAATCATGGCCTGACCAATATTGCGGTCCTGGAGAAGGGCTGGCTCGCAGGAGGCAACACGGCCCGCAATACCACCATCATCCGCTCGAATTATCTATGGGACGAATCGACGGCCATCTACGAGCACTCACTAAAATTATGGGAGACGCTGGAGGAAGACCTGGGCTATGAAATGTTCTTCAGCCAGCGTGGTGTGCTAACGCTTGCACATTCGGTTAGTGATGTACGATCTAAACGACGGAATTTCTTTGCGAATGCCCTTAACGGCATCGATGGTGAGTGGCTCACGCCGGCAGAGGTGAAGAAACTGGTGCCCATCATCAATATCAGCGAGGATGTCCGGTACCCGGTTCATGGTGCCACCTACCAGCCGCGTGGCGGCATCGCCAAACATGACTGGGTAGCCTGGGGCTATGCGAAGGCAGCCAGCGATCTTGGGGTGGATATCATCCAGGGGACCGAAGTGACAGGTTTTGACATCCGGAACAATAAGGTCCAGGGTGTACACACCTCCCGGGGCACCATCGCCGCCGGCAAGGTGGGTCTCGTTGCAGCCGGTCATTCCTCGCTGCTGGCTAATCTCGCCGGATTCTCCATTCCAATTCAGAGCCGGCCACTGCAGGCGCTGGTCAGTCCACTGCTTGAACAAGTGCTAAACACCGTAGTCATGAGCGGAGCTGTCCATGTATATGTAAGCCAGGCTCACAAGGGTGAGCTGGTGATGGGAGCAGGCACCGACGCCTTTAACTCCTACACACAGCGCGGCGGCTTTCATGTGATCGAACACCAATTGGCAGCAGCGCTGGAACTGTTCCCTATTTTTTCCCGTGCGCAGGTGCTGAGAACCTGGGGAGGTATCGTTGATATCGCTCCGGACGCCTCGCCCATTATAGACCTCACTCCGGTGGAGAACCTGTTTATCAATGCCGGCTGGGGAACAGGTGGTTTCAAGGCCACGCCCGGTTCGGGCTGGGTGATGGCCCACACGATGGCACACGGCACACCACATGAATTGAACCGGCCCTTCGCGCTCGACCGCTTTATGACGGGACATCTTATCGACGAACATGGTGCGGCCGGGGTTGCCCACTAAAAATTATAGGATTAACCGGTTGTGTGTCACTTTAAGAGGAATATTACACCAAAACAAAAACAGAATACAATATGAACGACATTATATGCCCGAA
>JBDTPK010000294.1:0-4471 GCA_039932735.1 Nitrospirota bacterium | reverse complement strand
ATTGGTCGGGGCGAGAGGATTTGAACCTCCGACCCCTTGCACCCCATGCAGTTTATACTGAAATCTTCTGAGATCATTTGAGACGATAAGAGACAGATATACACTATGAATATAGGTCTTTTAGAGTCTCATGCGGTTTCGAGAGATTTCGTGCCGTTTCAGGTAAAGTGGACACAAAGTGGACACAAAACACGTCAAACGCACTCAAGCTAAGCGACTGAACGCGGACTCCCTGGCGAGCCTGCCGGTCGGAACTTATGGCGATCCAGCCCAGGAATGTTTGGAGATCCGGGTTCGCAAGAAGGCCGTAGGCTTCTCCCGCACCTGGCTAATGCGATTCAAGTTCCGGACAAAGGAATCCCGAATTACCCTGGGCCGATTTCCGGAGACTTCGTTGGCCACGGCCCGCCGAATGGTTCAGGAACTGCGGGAGAAGGCGACTCAAGGAATAGACCCACGGAAAGCGCGCCCCCGCCGAAATTCCCTCCAAAGCGCCGGAATCAGTCCGGAGTCGGGAATTGGCGAAAAGCATGACCCTCACTCCATTGAGGGATTGTGCAGCACGTTTATGACCCGCCATGTGCGGCCATCTAGGAAACGGCCGGAATACGCCCAGCGAATTCTGAACGCATCTGCCCTGAAACATTGGAAAGGTCGTGATGCACGAACTATCACACCTGCAGAGGTGCTCGAGGTACTCGACGCCATTGTGGACTCCGGCTCCCCAGTCATGGCCAACCGCACAGCTGCCCTCCTTGGCCAGCTATTCAAATACGGGATCCACCGACGGATCGTCGCAGACACCCCCGTAAAGCTCCTGTACCGCCCAGGTGGTAAAGAAAAGTCTAGGGAACGCACCCTGACAGACACAGAGCTAAACGCTCTCCTCTCCCTGCAACCACCAGAACGATGGGAGCGGTTCCACCATGCGATCAATCTGCTACTACTGACGGGATTGCGACGTAGCGAGATGGCGTTGGGTAGCTGGAAGGAGATCGATTTTCCGAATGCGCTATGGGTTATTCCTGGCGAACGGACAAAGCCGGGAAAGGCACATGCAGTCCCCCTGTCAGACTGGGTAATAGAAGAGCTTCGTGCACTCAAGCGAGAAGCGGAAGGGAGCCCGTGGCTGTTTCCGAGCGAAGAGGACCACAAGAAGCCTGCAGACCCAAAACTGCTGACCCGCAACATGGCTCGTGCGCAGTCACGATTTCAAAAACAACACAGCATCGGAGGTTTCACTCTGCATGATCTGAGGCGAACCTGCCGCACGGGACTATCTAAGTTGAAGGTTCAGCCGCACGTCGCCGAGCGAGTGTTAGGCCATGCGCAGGAAAAGATCGCTGGCACGTATGATTTGCACGACTACCTCGAAGAAAAACGGGAAGCGCTAGAGAAGTGGGCGGAACACCTCAAGAAGATTTCTAGGTCTGCGTAAACCTCTATAGGCAACTGACTTCGGATGCGAGTGAGGCATCCACATCGCCGCCGCAACCTACTGACCGGAATAGCATTTCTCCTAATTGGAGAATATTCCTACCATCAGAAATGCCATCAAGCCCGAATTCAACAAGTGGGAGCTTCGCCAAGGCGCTGCGGACTTCAACTTACCGTCAAACCTACCGGCAAAAGTTTCGCTTGGGATCGATAGTTGGCGATAGCCGCCGAATGGCTCGATGCGCTTTGGCAGGGACCTGTGCCTGCTTCAGCATTCAGCCCGCCACCCTCCCGCCGACAGCTCGAGAGGCGACAAGCGTGCCTTCGCGTCGGTCAGGTCGCACGAGTCACCACCGGCGCCTATCAGGGCTTCACGAATCGATAGGCGAAGCGATCGGTCTTGCCCTTGATCGAGGGATCGAGCACCTTGATCGAGTGCGAATCGTCTTTCTTCGCGAGCATGGTGCTTTCCGCGTCCAGTAAGAAGCCGGCCGCCTCCACCTCCTCGCGGACGGATGCAGGCTCGATCCGATGCAGCGACTGGGCGTCGCGCGTGCCCGCCCCGACGGCGGCGGCGTGGTCCACGATGACGTAGGACCCGCCGGACTTCAGCCGCTCGTAGACAGCTCGATTGAAGTGGGCCGCCGTCGCGCCCCTGGCCTGGATCAGCGCGGTGTGGAGATCGTGATAGAACAGGTGCAGCCACACGACATCCGCTGGTTGCGTAGCCTCCGGCATCGCCACGAGGTCCGCTGAGACAGCTTCAACGTTCTCTCGGCCCGGCTCCTTCGCAAGCGTCCGCATGCGGCCGACCGGATCGTTCTTGAAGTGGGCGACTTCGGCCGGTACGAAGCTGTAGACCCGTCCTTTCGGTCCCACGATGTCGGAGAAGAGACGGGTCCAGTCGCCGTCGCCTGGATAAACGTCGATCACGATAGAGCCCGCATCGACTCGTGCGAAGCGGATCAACTCGGATAGTTTAGATTGGTCGTACATTGGAGTCTCCGTTCCGGTTGGACATTCTAAAACAGCGCGGCGTGGGAGGGCGATCCACGGTTGATCCACAGTCTGCCCCGACCCGATGGCCGTAGATGGCCCGCGCTACGCCAGCCCGGACGCGTCCATCTGCGAAGCCCGCGCCAGTGCTTGCGTGTCGATATACTCCCGGATCTTCGTCACCTTGCCGTTTCGAACGGTAATGGCGAAGACCCAATGGTCCTTGAACGTCTTATTCGTGGCTTTGATTTTTCCCGTCGCGACGCCGACGACCAGAACCCGGTCTCCCTGCGCTACGAATTCGGGGGGCTCTGGGAATGAAGTTTCCACCTCTTCGGACGCCTTCTGAAGCAGATCCGCCAATCCCGCGTGCCCGCGGTGCGTGCCGGCCAGCGGCCAGTCCTCGCCCGGAATGATCCACTCAATATCTTCGGCAGACAACGCCAGCAGACCTTGCTTATCGCCGCGGCCCATTGCTGCGAAGAAATCTTTCACAACCTGGACATTCTCTTGTGTGCTCATACATTTCTGCCTATTCTGGGTCAGACCTGCGCCATGCCTCCATCGACGGCGAGATCCACGCCGGTGATGTAAGAGCTTTCATCAGAGGCGAGGAACACGACTGCGGCCGCAATTTCCTCGGGCGTGCCTCTGCGGCCCATTGGGATCTGCGTGGTGAACTGTGCGACCGCTTGCTCAGCCTGTTCAGCGCTGAGGCCCGTCGTCGTCGCTAAGGCCGGGGTATCGATTGCCCCGGGGCTCATACAATTCACGCGGATCTTGCGGTCTTTCAGTTCCAAGGTCCAGGCGCGCGCGAAGTTGCGCACAGCCGCCTTACTCGCGGCGTAGACGCTAAACCCTGGGAGCCCCAACACGTTGGAGACCGAAGAGGTCAGGATAATCGAACCGCCGTCTTTGAAGAGGGGAAGGGCCTTCTGCACCGTAAAGAAAAGCCCCTTCACGTTCACGTCGAAGGTCTGGTCAAAATGGGCCTCAGTGGCCGCCCCGAGCGGTGCGATTGTCCCCGCGCCCGCGTTCGCGAAGAGAATGTCGATGTGACCATGTGTCTCTTTCACGTTGGCATAGAGCCGGTCCAGATCATCCAAGCGCGACACGTCGCCTACGACGGTCGTGACGTTTCTCTTGATGAAGGCGGCAGCCTCCTTCAGCTCTTTCTCTCGTCGCCCCGTGATCACGACGTGCGCACCTTCATCCACGAAGCGCCTGGCTGTGGCCAAACCAATCCCGCTGCTTCCGCCTGTGATTACCGCAATTTTTCCAGCCAATTCTTGTCCGTGGCTATTACTCATATGTTTTCTCTATTCTGTTTATTGTTTGAAATTCCTTGCGCATCGACGCTTCCCACTGCGTCATGCACCGCGCCCGTCCGCTTCGAAATTTGTCGAACGGTGGCTGCCATCGCAGAACGGCTTGTCGTATGACTGCCCACAGCGGCACAGTCTCACCGACAGCGTGCGGTCGATGGTGCGCCGGGTTCCTGTACAAAGCTCCGCAGGACCTCGCACGTCAAGCGGCCCATTGCGCAGCGGGGTCACCACGAGCGGTCCTGCGCGCCGTTCCAGCTCGGGTGACGGTCGGGTCAGCGCTTCGCCGGAAGCGACGAACCCTGCGGCGATGTGCGACTGATCGCAGAATGGTTTGTTTTTCGACTGTCCGCAGCGGCACAGTGTGACACGCAGTTCGTTATTACTGGCGCCGTCAGCGGCCACCAGCGTGATTGCCGCGTTGACCGCAAGCGGCCCGTTTTCGCGCATCCGGATCTGGTTCACTTCCGGCGCGACCTCGTTTTCACCGCCGTCGTGGCGCTCAAAGCGGATCGCACCGGACACACAGTCCAGCGCGACACGGTTCACGCGTTCTGCTGTGGCTTTGTCGGGAAAAATCCAGTCGCCTTCTCGATTTGCCTGGAATACCTCGGGTTCTCCAAGCACGCAATGACGAGAGTGAATGCAACGCCGGGCGTTGAAGTAGATCGTGCCGTTGTCGCCGCGGATGATCTCGATTTGTTCATCATGCG
>JBDTPK010000293.1:0-4472 GCA_039932735.1 Nitrospirota bacterium | reverse complement strand
CGCCTTCTTGCCTCGGAAATGAGGACAAATCACCCATACGAATCTGCATTGAGCCATACAACATAGGCGTCACAACATACGATGCTGTGACCCTAGAAAATATTCTGTGATACCGACGAGGGAACGAAGACCGCTGTTTCTGTGCTACAGCAAGACAGATGCCAAATTTCGTATAAGGGAAATTAATTAGGCCATGATTGAGAAGATACGAAGCTGTCCTACTTTCAGCAGCTTATGGAAAGCCTTCATGCAACGAGGAAAAGTAGAAATGGTACGGAGGCCGTGAAGTGCTGTAGGTGAGAACTTACGCATCCATGGCTACTTTTATTCTGGGGTGGGATATGAAGTTCTGGATATTGGGTAAAGGGCTAATGTGGGGCGTGCATGCTCGCTCGTTTGAAGAGAGTGGCTGACCTTGGTCGTCCTCACCCAAATGCAGTCATCGACACGAGGAACACACGCGCTGGTAGCCATCATCCGACATGACATAGCTACGATAAGAAAGAGTGGGCCGTTCTACGGTGGTTTGATAAACAGACTTTCTGTTGTTGACCTTTCACGGACCTTTCCGTATTCTTCAGAAGTATTCTCTCCTCATTGCAACACCCAACACCCTGGTCGACTGTGGATCAGCAGTATGATGTGAACGGTCACCCATGATTGACGGATTGGTCTTTGGTGCGGGAGTTCTCGCTGGAGGTCTCCTCGGCGCGCTGATCGTCGGATTTTTGGTTGCAGCCCGCATACGCGGGAACATGCAGGAACAATTGGTGACCGCCGGCGAGCGGGCTCAGCGGGCAGAGTCTCTGGCAGAGGAACTGCGCCGTCAGGAAGAACAAGATCGTCTTGATTTTGATCGTGTCAGACAGGATCTTTCCGAGGCCTCTCGAGCCCGTGCGGTGGCGGAGACCAGAGCGGGTGAGGCGGCGCTCCATCTCAATGAACAGAAGACTCTCCTGGGCCATGCCCGACAGGAATTGGCCGAGACCTTCCAAGCGCTCTCCGGTGAAGCCCTCAAACAGAACAACGAAGCCTTTCTGAATCTCGCACGCAGCTCATTCGAAACGCTCCAGGCTGAGGCCAAGGGCGATCTTGCCCAGCGACAACAGGCAATCGACAGTCTGGTTAAACCCCTTCAAGATTCACTGTCTCGATACGACGACCAAGTCCGGCAGTTGGAGCAATCGCGGCAAGCGGCTTATGGAGGCCTCGATCAGCACCTCAAGCTCCTGGCCGAGTCGCAGCAGCGGCTGCAGTCGGAGACCGGCAACCTTGTCAAGGCGCTACGCGCGCCGGCCATCCGTGGTCAATGGGGGGAGATCACGCTCAAGCGTGTAGCCGAGTTGGCCGGTATGGTCGCGCATTGCGATTTTTTCGAACAGGAGTCCATTACGGTTGACGGTGGCCGGCTTCGCCCCGACATGGTCGTCCAGTTGCCGGGTGGGCGGCAGATCATCGTGGATGCCAAAACTGTTCTCGCAGGCTATCTGGATGCACATGAAGCGGCGACAGAGGAAGTACGGCTCGAGGGGATGCGTCGTCATGCCGCCCAAGTCCGGTCGCGAATGGACGAATTGAGTCTGAAAGCCTACTGGAATCAATTCGCGCAGGCGCCGGAGTTTGTCGTGTTGTTCTTGCCGGGTGAACAGTTTCTTGGAGCCGCGCTGGAGCATGATCCGCGACTCATTGAGGATGGGTTCCTCCGCAGTGTGGTCTTGGCCACCCCCACCACACTCATGGCGCTCTTACGGGCGGTCGCCTATGGGTGGCGGCAGGAGCAATTGACTGACCATGCAGAGGAAGTTGGCCGGTTAGGGAAAGATCTCTACGAACGGATGGCCGTGCTGACTGAGCATTTGAACGACGTCGGGCAGGCGCTTGGGAAGAGCGTCCTGGCCTACAACAAAGCGGTCGGATCGCTTGAAACGAGAATCTTACCGGCGACCCGCCGGTTCAGGGAGCTCGGCGTCTCGTCGGAGAAAGAGATTCCCATGCTGGATCCGGTGGAACTGGTCTCGCGCAAGGCGTTGCCCTATGGCAGTGAATAAGGAGCCTCTGATGGACGACGAACAGACGATGGTCGAAGCCTTCCACCGGACATTTGATATCGTCGTCAATCCAGTCCCGACGGTCGTCGACGGGCAGACGCGCGAACTGCGCATCGCACTCATTCAGGAGGAATTTGATGAGTTGAAAGAGGCCATCGCGGCAGAAGATCTTTCATCCATTGCCAAGGAGATAGCCGATCTTCTCTATGTCGTCTATGGCACGGCGGTGTCCTATGGCATCGACATGGATCCGGTCTTTCGAGAAGTGCATCGGTCCAACATGAGCAAGGTAGGTGGCTATAAGCGTGAAGATGGTAAATGGGTGAAGCCGGCTACCTACTCACCGGCTTGCGTCGAACCGATTGTGGCCGAGCAGGGGTTGGCGTAGCGCGGCTCTTTCCACGCGGAATCTTCACCAGCAGATTATCGATCAAGCGGACTGACCCGATTCGGAGTGCGCCCAGGAGTACGGCGCGAGCCACAACAACGGGTAAAGGCTCTAGACTATCAGGATCGCAGACAGCCAGGTACTCGATATGGATGGTGGGTTCTTGTTCGATCGTCTGCCGCATGCTCCGCTCGATCACCGCCACATCGCTCATCCCACCCTCGATCATCTGCCTACCGGCTCGGAGTGCCTGAGAGAGCAATGGAGCTATCCGACGTTCGTCTGTGCCGAGATAGACGTTGCGCGAACTCATGGCCAACCCATCCGGTTCTCTGACTGTCGGGCGCACCTGAATCACCACGCCGAGATTGAGATCATTCACGAGCCGCCGAACCAGCGTGGCCTGTTGGTAATCTTTTTGGCCGAACAAAGCAAGATGGGGACGCACCATCCCAAATAATTTCGTCACCACCGTGGCGACGCCGGCAAAGTGACGTGGCCGGGCCGCTCCTTCCCATAGACGAGCGATCTCAGGAACCGTCACGATAGTTTGAAAATCTGAGGGGTATAGGGCTTGGGCCGTGGGTTCAAAACAGATATCCACCCCTTCCTCTCGGCATAGGGCACGGTCGTGGGCAATTGGGCGAGGATATGCGGACAGGTCTTCGGTCGCGCTGAACTGTGTCGGATTCACGAAGAGACTCACGACGAGTGCATCACATTGTAATCGTGCGGCTCGAATGAGGGAGCGATGGCCGTCATGCAGCGCGCCCATCGTGGGTACGAACCCGATGCGCACACCTTCCCCGCGTAATCCTTCGCTCCATGCAGTCATGGATCGCGGAGTGCGAATAATCTTCATGAGCCTGGGGGGCGACTGCAAGCAGGGCGAGACCCATAGCGGGTCGAGGGCTGAGGAAACAGGAGGCGGACCTCAGGCTGCTTCCCAGCCCCAGCGAGCAATTGGCTGATTGTACGCTGGAGTAACGGATGGACAAAGAGCGGATCGAGTTCGCTCAACGGCATGAGGACGAACCGACGTTGGTGCATGCGAGGATGCGGCACCACGAGATCCGGCTCGTGAATAACCCGTTGGCCGTAGAACAAGATGTCCAGATCGATGGTTCTGGGACCTGATCGGTTCTCCTCATCCCGACCAAGCGAGCGCTCGATCTCCCGAAGTATACCCAAGAGGCTGTTCGGCGTGACATCTGTCTCAAGTTGTACGACGCCGTTCAAGAACCAGTCATCGCCAGGCTGGGCATGATCATTCACGGGCTCGGTTTCATACAGCAGTGACACTCCCGCGACGTGCGAGTGTGGCAGCAGGCTCAACAACGTCACGGCACGGTCGCAGAAATCGAGCCGATCGCCGACGTTAGAGCCAAACCCGATGAAGACAGTCTCTCTCATATCAGTGATGGGTGATCTGTGATCAGTGATGGGTGTCGAGGAAATGAGACCGATCTGACGCTCATCACCCTTCACACATCACTAAAACCCTGACTTTTTAATCCGCTCCACCGCTTCCGCCAATCGCTCCTTCGACGTACAGACGGTCATCCTGATATACCCTTCGCCCGGCGCACCGAAGCCGTTGCCCGGCGTCGTCACGATCCCGGCCTTCTCTAGCAAGTGAGCAGTGAAGGACGCGGACGTATAGCCCTTCGGTACTGTCACCCAGATATAAAACGCAGCCGGCGGTGGATCCACTTCGAGTCCCAGCTTTTTCAGTCCCGGAACCAAGGTGTCGCGCCGCTCCTGGTAGATCTTTCGGAGGCCGTCCGTGACGGAATCATCCAATCCCAGCGCCGTGATCCCAGCAGCCTGTACGGCTTCGAACACGCCGGAGTCCAGTTGGCTCTTCACTTTGCCCAGCCCGGCTAAGACATCCTTGTTGCCGACGACGAACCCGAGACGCCAGCCCGTCATGTTGTAGGTCTTGGAGAGCGAGTGGAACTCCACGCCGACGTCCTTCGCCCCATCGATTTCCATGAAGCTGACAGGAGGTTTGCCGTCGTAATAAATTTCCGAGT
>JBDTPK010000292.1:0-4475 GCA_039932735.1 Nitrospirota bacterium | reverse complement strand
ATATGGCGATCCACCGACGCAGCCAAGGATGTCAGGTGATACCCACCTTCGAGCGATGCGAGCATGCGTCCACTGGCGTGGCGTGTGGCAATACCGGCCACGATGCCGGTGAGCTCCGCATAGCCCTCTTCCGTCAATCTCATGCTTGCAAGTGGATCGTCTTTGTGCGCATCGAAGCCGGCGGAAATAATCACAAACTCAGGTTTAAATGCATCGGCGGCTGGCACCAACGATTTCTGAAAGACGGCGCAATACTCCTCATCACCCTCACCCGCTTCCATCGGCACATTGATCGTAAACCCCTCGCCTGCTCCCCGTCCCCGTTCCGATTCTCGGCCCGTCCCCGGATAGTGAGGAAATTGATGCGTGCTGAAGAACAGCACCGAGGGATCATCGTCAAAACTATGTTGCGTGCCGTTGCCATGATGCACGTCCCAATCGACTATCAAGACCCGCGTGAGACCATACTGCTTCTGTACATAGCGTGCGGCGATCGCCACATTGTTGAAGAGACAGAAGCCCATCGCGCGCCCCGCTTCTGCATGATGCCCCGGTGGCCTCACCGCACAGAATACGTGGTCCACTTGCTTGCTCATGATCGCATCAACAGCAGCCAAGGCCCCGCCTGCTGCCAGATAGGCGGCAGCCAATGAACCAGAAGACATGGAGGTATCGGGATCAAGCGACACTCGCCCGCTCGCCGGTGCTTGAGTCTTCAGCATCGCAAGGTACGAGGGCCGATGGATCTGCGTAATCCATCCATCTTCCGCCTCTCGCGGCGTAATCCTGGTCAGCCGGGCGGCCGTACCACTTTGTTCAAGCTGCTGCATGATGGCCCGCAACCGATGAGGCGACTCAGGATGCCCGGCCCCCATGTCGTGTTCCAGATATGCAGGATGGTAAACAAGGCCCGTCTTACCCATAAGTGCTCCGGCTTACTTGCCCAGCAGGACGCTCAAAATGGCTGCCCAGCGAGACCGCAGCGAGTGAAGTCCCGAGTCGTACCCTTACGGTACGTTGAGGGACGAAACGATGCGAGAACAAAGAGATGGCAGACTTTTTCCGCGTCCTCTAGCAGGCTGCGGAAAAACTCAGTTTACGCTCAAATCCCTCTGTGTTCTTACTCGTGGCGTTGACACATGAACAACTCACAGGATGCTCAAAAAGTCCGTCCAGCAAGGCCGCAGCGAGCGAAGAGACGAGGCGTACGCTTCGGTACGTTGAGCCTCTGAGCGATGCGAGAACGCCGCTGGCGGACTTTTTCAGCATCCTGCTAGAAGTCAGATTAGCATGCAGGAAAGAGCATAGACAACGAGCGCGTGCCACTGCTATCGTCTATCGGATTGGAGGAAGACATGGCAAATCGCCGCATAGAACCGCTCAAAAAAGTGTTGGCACTTGACCCGAACGACGAGGTGGCCTGGTTTGGTCTCGGGAAGGCCTACATGGAAGATGCAAACTTCGAAGAAGCAGCTAAAGCCCTGCAGCAATGTGTCACAGTGAAGCCCACCTACTCAGCCGCCTACTTCGCCTGGGCCCAATCGCTGCACAAGCTGGGTCGTATCGAAGAATGCCGAACCGTCTGCACTACCGGCATCGACGTCTCCACAAAAAACGGCGACGCGATGGTGACAAAGAATTTTGAACTCCTCAAGGGCTCGCTGCCTGCCTAAGCTATTTGAGGAGTTGTGTGTCCACTCATTGGTGAGCTCTCGATACCAACGCACTCTGACCTTGGCACTTCCCCCAAGATATCTCCAAAATAATGAAAATATAGATCTCGAATAATTCTATCCAAAGTCGCGTCATGGACCGCACTGTCCCACTCTAGCAGGCTGCGAAAAAACTCGGTGTAGACACAACCGCCGATGAATTCTCCCATATGGCGTCGGTGTCACAAAAGCCTCAGGATGCTCAAAAAGTCCGTCCAGCAAGGCCGCAGTGAGCGAAGAGGCGAGGCATACGCTTCAGTACGTTGAGCCTCTGAGCGAAGCGAGAACGCCGCTGGCGGGCTTTTTCAGCATCCTGCTAGGCCGGTCCCGCCCCATTGTCATCGTCATCATCATCGGATGAGAGACCGAGAGCTCCCGGCTGGCGCTTGGCAATTTCCTCGTACACTTCATCGAGCCAGCGGCTCGCGCAGCCAAGGATCTCCCTAACTAACGGTTCCGTTTGGCCTGTGCGTTTGATGGTCCATTGGCAGACGTATTCCAACAGCACTTCCCGGTCGAACCGTTCCGACGATTGCATAGACAGCGACGTCATTTCGCCTAGTCCTGTCGTAAGAATCTCGGCCACCATGTCGCGCCCGTAGGACGTGCTGGCCGTGACATATTGAACTGCCCGGTTGAGTTCTTGGTCGGTCATGAGGTCTCCCGTGATTTTGGCGCATCATACCGAGAAGCCACTGCAGATGGAAGATTCTCCTGATCTCCTGGCATTGGAAAACTCTGCTGCCTCGTCGGTGGGAATGGTATGATCCTGTCCGGGCAAGCCAGCCCTGATGATGCACGATGAAGGAGATGCGACCTATGCCTGTGAAGACCACCCGATCTACCTCCCGTCCACGCAAACACTCCTCACCAAAGCAAAAGACGCTCACCTATGCCGAGCGCTGGGACCTCTCAGATTTAGCGGAAAAGCCGGTTGAGCGTTTTGAAACCTTGTTGGGAGAAATCGAGGTCACGGTGGCGCAATTCGAAGCTGCGCGTATCCATCTTCGTCCAACCATGGGAACTTCGACCTTCCACCCGCTACTGACCCTGAGTGAAAATATTGCGGCAGCGTCCTCCAAAATCGGCGCCTATGCCTACCTCTGGTTCTCCGAAAACACGAAAGACCTCGCTGCTCGTTCGTTTAAGACCAAAGTCGAGGAGCGGCTCACGGCGCTTCAGAATCGAATGGTATTTTTCGACCTTTGGTGGCAAAGCGTCGATGACGACAACGCGCGCCGGCTCATGACCGGAACAGGCACATTCCGGTATCACCTTGAAACCATCCGCCGGTTTCAGCCCCACACACTATCCGAGCCGGAGGAGAAGATCGTCAACATCAAGAACATCACGGGCCGCAGCGCAGTCCATTCGCTCTACGACGTGGTGACCAATGCCTTCACCTTCACACTCACCATCAACGGAAAACGGAAGACGATGACGCGCGAGGAACTCACGTCCTATCTCCGGCATGGGCAAGGACGACTGCGTGAAGCCGCCTATAGAGAGCTCTACCGAGTCTACGCCGATCACCACGATCTGTTGGGTGAAATCTACAAAACCCTAGTCAACGACTGGAAAGCGGAAAATCTCCAACTACGCCGGTTCACCTCCCCAATTGCAACCCGCAACCTCGGGAACGACATTCCCGATGCAGCAGTGGCCTCGCTCCTCAAGGTCTGTCGGAAGAACGCGGGCATCTTCCAGCACTACTTTCGCATCAAGGCACGCCTCTGCAAGATCAAGCCGATGAGCCGCTATCACATTTATGCGCCGCATCGCACGGAGCAGAAAATCTATCGTTATCATGATGCCATCAACATGGTGCTAGAGGCCTATCGTGGATTTTCTCCGCAATTAGCCGACTTGGCTGAGCAGGTGGTGCACGAACGACATGTCGACGCGCGCACGAGACCCGGAAAAATCGGAGGCGCCTATTGTTACAGCGTCGTCCCAGGCATGACCCCTTATGTGTTGCTCAACTTCACCGGTGAGGCGCGCGATATCGCGACCATGGCCCATGAGCTCGGCCATGCCGTCCATGGCATGCTGGCGGAAAAACATTCCATGTTCACCTTCCATTCCACCCTCCCGCTGGCGGAAACCGCCTCAGTGTTTGGGGAGCGCATTTTATCTGATGCCCTCATGAACCAGGAACGGGACAAGAAGGTGAGGCAGGGACTCTTGCTCAACCAACTGGACGATATCTACGCCACGGTCCTCCGGCAAGCCTATTTCGTCCAATTCGAAAACCAAGCCCATGAGATGATCGGCCAAGGCGCGACCGTGAAGGAATTGGCCAACACCTATCTGGCCGAGGTGCGGCAGCAGTTCGGGAAAGGCATCAAGGTTCCGGAGGAGTTTCAATGGGAATGGCTGACCATCCCCCACATCTTTGCCAGCCCATTCTATTGCTATGCCTACAGCTTCGGCAACTTATTGGTCCTCGCCCTCTACGCGATGTATCAGAAAGAAGGGCCGACGTTCGTGCACAAATATCTGGAGCTGCTCAGTACTGGTGGCTCAGAATCGCCGCAGACGATTCTCGCCAAGGTCGGGGTCGACATGGCGGCTGAAGAGTTTTGGCAATCTGGGTTCGACACGATCCGCGAAATGGTCGATCAGTTGGAGCAAACCCTCTAACGGCGCCACCTTTTCAATATCTTAGTCACTCCGTTCTGCCACGCCGCACCTCTAGGCCCCTCCCTCTGTAGATAGCAAGTTAACTTGTCCGGTGTATGGAGCACATGATCTGTCCGGTTC